>JAYVFX010000793.1:0-8487 GCA_043772795.1 Deltaproteobacteria bacterium | reverse complement strand
ATCCGCTGCCCCGCCAGGCGGACATGCCGCCGCGAGTTCCACCTGGCTGTACTGCACCAGCCAATGCCTGGTCTTTGTGATACGCATCCAAGGCTGCGGCTGCCAGAATGATATCTTGGTGTAGGGCATCTTCGTCGAACGGCAACCCTTTGAACTCTTGTGGGATAAATCCAGTGTCGATATCGCCAGCAATAAACCGTGGATGCTTCAGCGCCCAGCGATGGAACGGAATATTGGTGATAATCCCTTCGACGGTATACTCCTGGAGTGCGCGCAGCATACGTTGAATCGCCTCGGTGCGCGTACGGCCATACGCACAGAGCTTAGAGATCATCGGATCGTAGTAAATTGGCACTTCCCAACCTTCGTACACACCGCTGTCGTCACGGACGCCATTCCCCCCAGGTATCCGCAAAATCTGAATCTTGCCTGGAGAAGGGAAGAACTCTCGGCTCGGATCTTCTGCATAGATGCGGCACTCGACTGCCCAGCCGCGCTGTTGCACGTCTTTCTGCTGGAGCGTCATCCGCTCTCCAGCCGCGATCTCGATCTGTAACTTGACCAAATCAACTCCTGTCACGAGTTCTGTCACAGGATGTTCGACCTGGATGCGGGTATTCATTTCGAGGAAATAGAAGTTCTGCTTTGGATCAACCAGGAATTCAATTGTGCCAGCACCAACATAATTAACGGCTTTTGCCGCTTCGACCGCGACGCGGCCCATTTCTTCGCGCACTTTTTGGTTGACTGCCATCGACGGGGATTCTTCGATCACTTTCTGATGGCGGCGCTGCAACGAGCATTCACGCTCGTACAGGTGAATGATGTTGCCGAACGAATCACCCATCACTTGTACTTCAACGTGGCGAGGTTTCTCGACGAACTTCTCCATGTACATGCGGTCGTCACCAAAGGAGGACTTGGCTTCTGAACGTACTCCGCGTAATGCAGAGACCACCTCATCTTTACTTTGGACGAGGCGCATACCTTTCCCGCCACCACCAGCCGAGGCTTTGAACATCACAGGAAAACCGATACGTTCAGCAGCTTTGAGGACTTCGTCCTCACTACCTAAGACGTCAGTTCCTGGTACAATCGGAACACCCGCTTTTTGCATGAGCTGACGAGCCGTGACTTTATCGCCCATCTTCTCGATAGCTTCGGGGGTTGGTCCAATGAAGATAATGCCTGCTTCTTTACAGGCACGGGCAAATGATGCGCGTTCGGAGAGAAAGCCGTAGCCTGGATGAATTGCCTCAGCGCCGGTTTTTTTTGCCGCATCAATGATTTTCGAGATTACCAAATAACTCTCAGCTGACGGCGAAGGGCCGATATGGACAGCATAATCGGCGTATTGCACATGCAGTGCTGACCGGTCGGCGTCGGAGTATACCGCTACAGTTTCAACCCCAAGTTCACGACAGGCGCGAATGACGCGAACAGCAATTTCTCCGCGATTGGCAATTAGAACACGTTTGAACATATTAAAGCCTTTAGGTGTCAGGGGTCGGGGGCCGGGGAAAAACTAACCCCTAACCCCCGACCCCTGGCCCCTACAAGGGGATATTCCCATGCTTCTTGGGTGGATTCTTTTCCCGTTTGTTCTGTAACAAGCTCAAAGAACGAATCAGATGCCGACGGGTATCCGCGGGCATGATGATTTCATCAATGTAGCCGAGTTCCGCCGCTTTGAATGGATTGGCAAACGTTTTGCGGTAATCAGTGATGAGCCGCTCACGTTCTGCCTGCGCATCTTTCGCTTTCTGTAGTGCTTCACGGAAAATAATATTGACGGCTCCCTCTGGTCCCATCACCGCGATTTCAGCCGATGGGTATGCGAGATTCACATCGCCACGAATGACTTTACTCGACATGACCACATAGGCGCCACCATACGCTTTGCGAGTGATCACGCAGATTTTGGGGACTGTGGCTTCGCAATACGCATACAGCAACTTCGCGCCATGACGAATGATCCCGCCATATTCCTGTGCAGTACCAGGGAGAAAACCGGGGACATCCACAAAAGTAACAATCGGAATATTGAAACAATCGCAGAAGCGGACAAAGCGTCCACCCTTAATGGAAGCGTCGATATCGAGCACGCCGGCCAGGAACCCGGGCTGGTTGGCAACGATACCAACTGGACGCCCACCTAGGCGTGCGAACCCTACAACAATATTACGTGCAAAGTCCTTTTGTACTTCCAGGAAATACCCTTCGTCAGCAATTACCTTAATCAATTCTTTGACGTCATAGGGCCTGTTCGTGTTATCTGGGATGAGCGAATTCAGTTTCTCGTCGCGACGGTTAGGGTCGTCGTTCGTAGGCCGAATCGGCGGATCTTCCATATTATTGCTAGGCAGGAAGCTCAACAACTCACGAATAGTGTGGAGACTTTCTCGTTCATTGGGTGAAGCGAAATGGGCAACACCACTCCGGCCGTTGTGTGTGTCCGCGCCACCGAGTTGTTGCATGGTCACTTCTTCATGCGTCACGGTCCTAATGACATCAGGGCCGGTAATAAACATGTAGCTGGAGTTTTCCACCATGAAGATGAAGTCGGTCATGGCGGGAGAGTAGACCGCACCACCTGCGCACGGCCCCATAATTGCCGAAATTTGCGGGACAACACCAGAAGAAAGGACG
Organism: Deltaproteobacteria bacterium; assembly: GCA_043772795.1. GTDB lineage: Bacteria > Desulfobacterota > Binatia > Bin18 > Bin18 > VGTJ01. The sequence continues at coordinate 5,838 of JAYVFX010000793.1, read as the reverse complement.
TTGCGGAGAAAAATGTCACCATACCCGGCGAGACTGACAACTCCTTCTTGAATACGCGCACCACCGGAATCGTTGATGCCGACGACAGGGCAGCCAGTTTTCATGGCTAAATCCATGACCTTACAAACTTTTTCTGAGAACGCGCCAGACAGACTTCCCCCAAATACGGTAAAATCTTGAGAGAAAACGAAAACCTGACGACCATCGACGTTGCCGTAACCAGTGACGACCCCATCGCCGGGGATTTTCTTTTTCTCCATCCCGAAGTCAGTCGAACGGTGAGTTTTGAAACGGTCCAACTCGACAAAAGTGCCAGGGTCGAGGAGCAATTCAGCCCGTTCACGGGCTGTGAATTTGCCCATCTCATGTTGCTTCTTGATTTTATCCGCTCCTCCGCCTTGGAGGGCCTCTTCGTTCCGACGCGCGAGTTCCTGTAGATTTTCCTGCAGCCCCATAGATTATATCCTGATAGCCCGGCTCAGCCGGGTTCGATGATCCCGCCCTTGTAATATGGGGGTGCAAAAATAGCAAGGAAGGTGCCTCTGAGAGCTGGGGGAAAAGGGGAAATGGGAAAACAGTCTAGGAGTCTGGGAGTCGAGAAAACGGGAATAGAGAAAGGACAATCACGTCTCTTCTTTTTGTTTTTTCGCCGTTTCCCCCTTTGACCGTTTCCCCCTTCTGACCCGTAGGGCAGGCTGTGCTCGCCATCGTCGGTTAAAGCCTAAATCTTGGAGTGTTCCGCATATACGCGCGAAAATGCCCCTGCCGTTGACAACAACCGAGGAGGAGGCATCTTAGGGTAGCCATAGCCATACGATTCCGAGAGTACCCGGTCTCCAAAAGGGAGGGAGAAGGACGGCGTGATGTCACTTGTGGTCTTTATTCTTGTCGTGCTGGTTGCGCTAGGGTTCTTTGCTAACACCTTGTATGGTCGGTTTCGACTGTTGCAGGCGGCCACTCCGATCAACCGTTTTGATCGTGTTGGCGACCGCATTAAAGAGCTTCTTGTCTACGGCTTTGGGCAAAAGAAGTTCGTGACCGGAGAACAACCTGCTGGCTGGATGCATATCGTGATCTTCTGGGGCTTTGTGATCCTTGGCTTGCAGATCACAACGATGTTCGGTCGGGCGTTTTCTGATCACTTCTTCGTGCCGGGGTTTAGTCCAAACCTACTTGGTGGTCCCTTTTTTCTCCTGCGTGACCTCCTCGAAGTTTCCGTGCTGGGTGTGGTTGGGGTGGCGTTGTATCGCTGGCTCATTGCGCATCCACAGCGGTTGTTCGGCTTTCGGCCCGCAGAAGAACGGTTAGCCGGCCAGTCACACTGGGAAGCAATTCTGATTCTCTCCTTTATCTCGACCATTATGTTAACGGGTTTGTTGTACGACGGTGGCCGATTAGTGGCACTTGCGGGTGACCCGACCACCGAAGCTGAACGTCCGTGGCAGCCGATTGGGAGGATTTTTGGTTGGATGCTCTCGGCTTTTGGGGTCGGTGGCGCTCAGTTTATCAGTAACGCTGCGTGGTGGATTCACAACCTGGTTGTTCTCATCTTTCTCAACTTGTTACCACTCTCAAAACATTTTCATATCATCACTGGACTGCCGAATGTCTTCTTCCGCAAGCTCGAACCAACTGGTGCGCTGAGCAAGATGGATCTGGAAAATTCCGAACGCTTTGGCACGTCACGCATCGATCAATTCGACTGGAAACAGATGCTCGACATGTACAGTTGTACTGAATGCGGCCGGTGTTCCTTGCAGTGTCCAGCCACGGCGAGTGGCAAGCCACTCGCACCGCGCCAACTGCTGCTTGATCTGCGCGATTACCTCTATGAACACCAAGGCGAAATGATCGAGAAACGGCTGACGAAGAAAGAAGGGGAAGTTGGGGAGAATATCGTTGGTGAACGTCTTATCCACGACGACGTGTTGTGGTCCTGCACAACCTGTGGCGCGTGTGAAGATGCGTGCCCAGTGATGATTGAGTATGTCGATAAGATCGTCGATATGCGTCGCCATCTGGTGCAGGAAGAAGCGCGCTTCCCGGCTGAACTCACGCGGACGTTCAAAGGTATGGAAACGCAAGGCAACCCGTGGGGATTGAATGCAGAAAAACGTATGGATTGGGCCGAGGGCCTCAAGGTTCCACTCATAGCCGAGAAGCGGGATGCCGAGTACCTTTATTATGTGGGTTGCGCTGGCGCGTTCGATGATCGCAACAAAAAAACCACCGCGTCGTTCGCCAAACTCCTGCAGAAAGCTGGTGTGAACTTTGCGGTGCTGGGGCCCGAAGAGCCATGTAACGGTGAAACAGCGAGACGATTAGGTAACGAGTATCTCTACCAAAGTATGGCGCAGACGGCGATTGAAACCTTTAATCAGTACTCGGTGAAGAAGATTATTGTGAACTGCCCGCATTGCTTCAATACGATCAAGAACGAATTCCCGCAATTTGGTGGGAACTACGAGGTGGTGCACGCGGCTGAATTGCTGAATCAGCTCATTAGCAGTGGCAAGATCCCGATGAAGGAGTACGTGGGGAAACGGATTACCTATCACGATTCCTGCTACTACGGACGATACAACGACATTTACGAAGCACCGCGCGAAATTTTGGGCAAGATTCCTGGTGCGCAGGTACAGGAAATGGAACGTAGCCGCAACACCGCCATGTGCTGCGGAGCCGGTGGTGGCTGGATGTGGATGGACGAACCGCGCGATAAACGTGTCAATGAACTGCGTGTCGCCCAGGCCTTGGAGACCAACCCTGACGTTGTTGCTGTTTCCTGTCCGTTCTGTACGACCATGCTCACTGATGGTTTGAAAGCCAAAGGCGTGGACGAGAAAGTTGAGCTGCTCAACATTGTCGAACTCGTAGAGCGAGCGAGTGCGTAGCAGGGGCTTTTACAGGCAATACCCCCGGCGATGAATCGCCGGGCTACAGGAACAGCGCCCCATCAATGGGGCTCGAAAGCCGGATTGATCCGGCGTTGTTCTTGTAGCACGGGCATTTATGCCCGTGAGTTCCCGTCGTGTTATTTACCGAACCGGCGGAAGCTCTTTAGGAAACTCGACACGATCTCCCTCTGTGACTCGATGCCGTTGGCAAAACCCGCCGTTCACTTCCAATACAAACTGTGCAGGTTGTTTTGCGGGAAGGTTCTCCTCGGAAAACGGGGTGGTATTCCGAGCAATGCTGACAATCGTGTGGGCAGAGTTGATATAGATGATGTCGAGCGACCGCGGCGTATTTTTCATCCAGAACGACAACGCACCCTCACGAGGAAAGAGAAACAACATTCCCTGCATTTCTGGCAAGTCGGAACGGTACATGAGACCGAACTGTCGCTTCTCTTCGGTGTTGGCAATTTCTACGGTAACGCGGATCGCTTCACCTTGTTGTGAATGAATAATCACCTGTGAAGAATGTGAAGGAGAAGTGCCGCAGGCACCCCAGGTTACAAGGGATATGAGGGCGCAAATTTTTCGTGTGGGAACGACGACTCGTGCGCGTCTCACTTTCGTTCTTTCTTTTGCGAAAAACCGAACACGACTCCTGGGGTCCCACATGTTACCCCGCGGCAAAAGGCGGGGTGCGTCTTCCTACTGACTGTTTACGGGTTCTTTTTTGCTTGATCTTTACTTTCTTGCTACCAACAAAGATTGACCCTCGTCGCGAGGCGCCGGTGGTATTTTCCAGCACGCTATAGGTAATCGTCCCGCTTCCGCTACTACTGCCTCCTTCGAGAATGACGATCCAACTGGCGGAACTCTGCGCGGTCCAGCCGCAGGCATTACGGGTCTTAACTGTCGCCGTTGCGATCGATTGTCGAGAATCGAGTGAGCGTTTGGAAGGAGAGAGTGAATATGTACATGGGGGAAAAGAGACATCCGGATAAAGAAATGCCACCCCGTCGGCATCGTCCGGGTGGAGAGTGGCCCCTCGCCCGTCGAAATGAGCAATGGGAGCCATTGTCGCCTCAGGATTAGGGCTGTGGCCAAGGCCGAGAACATGACCTAACTCATGGGTTGTGACTTCCGCTATATTCGATTGGCTTTTGAAAGCAACACAATTGTCCCAACCATTATTGAAGATTAAGTCCGCTTCTAGGATTCTGATGAATGTTTGCTCATGTAAGGTTCGGCTTTCATCTGAGATCGCAGTATGAAGCACGGCCGCTAAGATACCTCCACAGTTTACTGGATCGGGAAGCTGACCCTTGGGATCATTGAAGGAGATGGTATTTACCTGGTCAACCGTGAATCCTTGGGAGTTTGTCGGATTGCCCTTCTTAAAACGAAAGGTCGAGTTGCTGGCTGAGTTCCAGGCTTGAAACGCTTCATCAATCCGATCTTCACCGCCCGGAAAAGCGTTAGTTGGATTGATCGACACAACAACCGGTAGCCCACTGTCAGGCTCGAACCAACGAATGAAAGGGGGGCCAATGGCAACGAAACCGTCGTGTACCTCGGACTGACTCTCAAGAGGGATGATCGGCGTGGCGAATGGTGAGGAGATGTTGCGCTGCGCCGGTCCAGTGGAGGAACTACGTAACGCCTCGTGAATCTGCGCCCTAAAAGTACTCAGTTCGTGGAATTCCTCGGCTGAAGATGTTGTTTGCGCTCTCGCCGTCCGCTGCCCCGGAAGCAGGTGTACGCCATCCGGAGCATTTCCTCGATACGCCATCTCTTTTCCGCTATCGAGATCCGTAAAAACGGAAAACTTCCCTTGATAGAGTTGCGCGATACCCGCGCTCCCGTCAGGGTTGGTGTCGAGAAACAAGAGCACTTTTTCTCCACGAGTGAGTTCTGGCGCGCCGTCCAGCCAGGTTCGACGGTTACCAACAACTCCCCCGACCTGTTTAAGGATAAGGTCACCATTGGCGATGGTGCCTTTCAGCACTTCCTGGGGGGTGAGGGTAATGTGAGTAAAAACCTGTTGGGCAGTATCGTCCCAGTAGCTTTCGATCGCCTTGACCTCTCCTATGATGATGGCGGCAGCCTGTTGGGCTAGGTCAGTCGTCGAAACTGGAACGATCATAGTGGCATTGGTTATAAAGGGAGAGCTGAAAATTCCTGTCAACAACACGATAGCGAGTATGCCGACGTGCCGCCAAGAGGATAAGCCTCTCGCCATCTTTGGACCTTTCACCGTGGGGAAAGAGCGGGGAGAGTACCATAAATCGGTCGGTGTCTGCGGGTGCATGAGCAAAACCTCCACTTTAAAGACACTAAGTGCCCTCTTTCTTTTGTGCCAGGTTTAGCTCCGAGGTGCAAGTTTTTTCTGAGGTTGCGACTCGCAGTCTTGTACACTGCGAGTCGGTGGCGTCGTACTTACACAATCCCTTCTTCTTTCAGTGCGGCAAGGTCGGCAGTAGTGAGGCCCAGGACGGACCCTAAAATCTCAGCATTGTGTTGTCCTAACAGCGGTGCGGGTTGCACCTCAACTGGCGAATCGGAGAGCTGGACAGCACAGCCTGGCATGGTGAATGCGCCGCGTGTGGGGTGCTGGATCGTGGTAATCATCCCGCGCTCTTTTAAGTGCTCATTGGCAAGAATGTCACCGCTATCGAGGACCGCGCCACACGGGACTCCCGCTTCGCCAAGAATGCGCATGACCTCAAATTTACCGCGTTGCCGTGTCCAGGAAGCGATAATCTCAAAGAGTTCATCAAACCGTTTATTACGCTCGCGTTGCTGGGCAAAACGGGGATCGGTCAAGATGTCAGGACGACCAATTGCACGCCATAAGCCTTCCCACATTCCCGGTGTGGTGGTGATGAGAAAGGCATAGTCATTGGGGCCACCAGGCGCGCATGGGTATAAGTCAGTTGGCGCG
>JAYVFX010000792.1:0-4179 GCA_043772795.1 Deltaproteobacteria bacterium | reverse complement strand
CCAACACGGCTCGTAGACGAGGAGAAAGATCTTTTGTTTTTGTGAGAATCCAAGAGACAAGTTCTCGAAAATTGAGGAGATCACGCCGAGCAAGAATTTCCTCTACATAATCTCTTACTGTTTCAATCGGGAGAGATTCATTTTCGATGGAGAGAAGGCCTTCCGATGATAAGTGAATTGCTGAGGTAGGAAGGGTCGCCGCAATTTGCGCAAGTCTGTTGAATTCCTGATTCAGGAGGGGCGGTAGCAGCTGACTCAATTCCCTTTGAATATTGAGAGAGACTGCCAGAGTCCGTTGATACGATTCCTGTATAGCGAGCGTAGACGCTAATTGTTGCTGAATTACAAGTGAGTCCGGGAGAATAGACTGTTTTAATCTTTCAATGGCTCCTTGAGTGTAAAGTAAATTGTGAGCCTGGAGTCCGTGCCTATCTAGAGTTGAACGAGCTATTAAGTCAGCTGAAGACGGTAGCCTTGCCTGAAACTCGGCACTCTGCTGAGCTTGAGCCAGAGCGTGAAGTTGGAACAGTTCTTGTTGTTGTCCAAGAGTCTGTAGCCCTTGAGTCCTTCTTACTGCATCCTGGAGGGCCAGGTCGCGCTGAATTACACTTTCGATACTGTCGTATGGTAAGCGTGCCATATTCGTATTCTAGCAGAGTGAGACAGGACTGTGACCAGCCTCACTCCTTGGCTTTTGTGAGCTTGCTAGTTTTGTAGTGACCAGCGTAAGCTTTGCCTTTCTATTTCTTCTCCAACTTCACTCCCAGTGCCTTCTGCGTTTCCGCTGGTAAGCCGGTGGGATCGATCAGCATGTTGTACAGTTTCGACCAATGCGTATGAGCAAGCTGATGCAATGCGAAAGACGTTTGCATCGCTTGGGCGCGGCCTTGCACGTCTTGCGCGACATTGACCGCTTCTTTGGTCAGTTTCAGCGCAAACAGTGATTTCTTGGTAATCTTCGCGGCCATTTCCAACGCTGCGTCTTGGAGTTTTTCTTTCGGCACGATTTGATTGACCATGCCAAGCTGGCGGGCTTCTTCTGCTGAGAGAAAATCCGAAGTGAAGAGCATTTCCTTTGCTTTGCGGACTCCCACTTCCCACGCGTGTTGGAAAAATTCCACGCCGCCGATACCGAAGCTCACGACGGGATCGCAGAACTGCGCATCCTCACTGGCAATGATAATATCGCAGGGCCATATCAGCATGAGGCCACCCGCGATACAGCGACCTTGTACCGCAGCAATCGTCGGCTTGGGAACGTTGCGCCAGCGTTCGCTAAAGCCGATGTAGATTTCTTTTTCACGAGCCATCTGAGCCTCGGCACCGGCGCAGGTGAATCCACACCACGTACCAACAGTCTGAAATTCTGCCATGTTCTTGTACGAGTTTTGCTCGCGCAGATCATGCCCAGCAGAGAAATGCGGCCCGTTAGCGGCAAGGATGATGACTTTCACATTATCGTCTTGCGCGGCGAGGTTGAAAGCATCGTTTAACTCATATAGCAGACGCGTGTCTTGCGAATTGCGGCTCTCTGGACGATTTAACACAATGCGGGCGACATGCTCGGCGGGGGTCTCATACAAAATGGTTTGGAATTCTTTCATTGCGATTCCCTCCTGTGACAGATATTGCGCGATACTCTATACCTCTGTATCTCAGGAGCCAACCTGATCGTAAGGATAAGATATGGAAACAACTCGTGGCAATATACGCAAAATGATCGCGACGGTGGAAACACCCGTGGCCTACACGCTACCGTTGGGCGAGGAGCGTCTACCGCTGAATCCTCTCCTCGGCAAGACGGTTCTCCTTGAATATAGCGGTCAGATCCATTGTGCTGGCTGTGGTCAACGGACCAAGAAAAGTTTTAATGGAGGGTTCTGTTTTCGCTGCTTTTCTACTCTGGCTCAATGTGATCTCTGTATCGTGAAACCAGAGCTGTGCCATTTCGCCAAAGGGACTTGTCGTGAACCGGAGTGGGGACAAGCGCATTGTATGCAACCTCACTATGTGTATCTGGCCAACGCCTCAGGGATAAAAGTGGGGATTACCCGAGGCAGTCAGGTGCCGACACGCTGGCTCGACCAAGGCGCTGTACAGGCGCTGCTGGTGTTGCAGGTTCACAGTCGTCACCAAGCCGGACTCGTCGAAGTGGCGATGAAGCAGCATGTGTCTGACCGTACCGATTGGCGGAAGATGTTGAAAGGAGAACCGGAGACGCATGATCTCAAAGCCCAGCGGAAAGGGCTTCTTGCCCGATGCGCAGATGCGCTGGCGACGAGCGCCGTCACAACAGAAAGACCTGAGCCGGTGTTCCTGGAGACAGAGGAGGTACGGAGGTTCAACTATCCGGTCCTTACGTATCCCCAACGGGTGACTGCGTTAAACCTCGACAAAACGCCAACTATCGAAGGCACGTTACTTGGTATCAAAGGACAGTACCTCATCTTTGATGTCGGTGTGCTCAACGTGCGCAAGTTCGCAGGGTATCATGTGACGATGTCACATTGACAGGCCAAAGAGACCACGGCTACAGTACCTCCCAGCCGAGCTAAGATTGATAGAACAAGGAGTGCATCCTATGGCCGAAGCGGTAGTAAAAGCGACAACCGAACGCCCGACGCGAGTACCCATGACTGGGGCGCAGTATCTGGAAAGTCTCCGTGACGATCGCGAAATTTGGATCAATGGTGAACGTGTTAAAGATGTCACGACGCATCCAGCGTTTCGCAATGGTGCCCGTTCGGTCGCTCGACTGTATGACGCCTTGCACGACCCTGAACAACAAGCCGTCCTCACCGGGCTGACTCCTAATGGTGCGCTGACTCACAAGTCGTTTTTGCTCGCCCGTACCCCGCAAGAGCTGTTGGCACGTTCAGAGGCGATGCGCGCCTGGAGTCGTTTGCACTTCGGCTTCATGGGACGGAGTCCGGATTATAAAGCTGGACTGGTGGTGAGTCTCGGTGCATGGCCGGAGTATTTTGCGCCGTATACGGAAAATGCGAAGCACTGGTATCACAAGCTGTCAGACGAATGTCTCTATCTCAATCACGTCGGTATCAATCCGATGGTCGATCGCTCCAAGGCCTTGCACGAGCAAAAGGAAGTGTTTGTCCGCGCCATTGAGGAGCGTGATGATGGCATCGTGGTCAGTGGGGCAAAGATGGTCGGCACGGCTGCGGCGTTTACGCATTATAACTTCATCTTCAATTATGGTGCGGTACCCCTGAGTGACGGCGATACAGACCATGCGCTCGTATTCATCATTCCTACAAACGCACCAGGAGTGAAGTTACTCTCGCGTCCATCGTACGAGTTAGCGGCAAGCCGATCGCATCCTTTCGATTATCCGCTGTCGAGTCGCTTTGACGAAAATGATGCGACCATGATTCTCGATCGCGTCTTTGTGCCGTGGGAGAACGTCCTTGTCTTTCGTGACATTCCCAAGACCAACGGCTTCTTTCCGCAAGCGCAGGTGCTGCAAAACCTGATGTTACAAGGGGCAACCCGTTTTGCCACCAAGCTCGAATTTTTCACTGGCCTCTTTCTGATGGTTGCCGAGTCGAACGGCACTATCGGGTTTCGTGGAGTGCAGGAAAAAATTGGTGAGGCGATTGCCCACGTGCACACTTTTAACGCACTGGTACGTGATGCGTGTTTGTCGCCTGATCCGGCGGCGAATGGTTATGTCGCGCCGTCGCACCGCTCGATGTGGGCCTATCGCGTTCAGGCTCCCAGCGTGTATCCGCGTTTTCGTGAGCTGATTGAACTGGTTGCTGCCGGAGGATTGATCCAAATTCCCTCAAGTGCCAAGGATTTTGCTAATCCTGCGCTGCGTCCATTCATTGATCAGTACTACAAGGGTGCGAACATGGATGCAGAACACCGAGTGAAACTGAGTAAGTTGGTGTGGGATGCCATTGGCAGTGAATTCGGTGGTCGGCACGAACTGTACGAACGCAACTACGCGGGGAACGTCGAAAATCTCAAAGTCGAAACGCTCTTCTCGGCTCAGGCGGATGGGGATCGCGCTGCGCTTGAACGTCTCGTGCAGACCTGCCTCGATGATTACGATTTGAATGGCTGGACCGGTTCGACGTGGGTGGGGCCGGAGAGGAATTGAGTCATCGGGGCATCGGGCTATTGAAGCATTTGTTGCACCCTGTGAGCGACAATCTG
>JAYVFX010000791.1:0-2566 GCA_043772795.1 Deltaproteobacteria bacterium | reverse complement strand
TCAAAGAAAACGCTCCATCGTGAAAGGCCAAATCGGGGTAAACTCCATGCAATGGTGCTAAAGACTCATAAGAAGTGATATGCGAAAGCAGTAGGGCTCTTTGCTATTGTCAAAGTAAAGACCTGAGCCAAATTTTTCCCATCAAGCTTTACCCTGATTTACTACTCGCGCTTGTAACTCCCGGTGCATCCGCCGGTACTCTTTGGCGTGGTCATACAACTGGTGAATCAAGACCGACACAACGATGGGAATAAAACTCGCCCAGAGAGCGAAAGTGTTAAAGGCCAGCCAACTACCGAGGCAGGTCAACACAGGAATCGCCACGATGCTCAGTATCACCGCCCAGCCGAGCGAAAAGGAATAGTGGAGAACGACCAAGACCATACCTACAAGAATCTCCAAGACCAGTATCCACAGGTGGTTAGCAAAACGAATCCCACCCCCTTGCAGTTCCGTCTCGATCGCCTGCGCCATCAGCTCTACGCCGGTGCGGACTCCAACCGGTGTCACATGCTCATCTCGTGCGGCGCGATACATCCCGCCCAGCAAGACGATCTTGCCAGTAAGCGGTCCGTGTTGCGCCCAGGCATCTCCATCAGCGGCTTGCAAGACCTGTCCTGCAGTCAGGCGCGGAAAGCGATAACGCTCTCCAGAAAAGTTCAAGACAATTGGCTCCTCGAGAGCATCACCCTCGGGGGTTGGCATGTCCCCGAATGTTTTACAGAAACTTCTGTCCCCTCTTTTCGTGTTGCCTGCCGGAGTCCCCACCTCACATAGCCCTGACACAACGGCATAGCGGGTAGCAACCGCCCAGGGAAAGGACGCAACCCGGTCATGCTCATTGAGACGGAAGACGCGCCGGTAGCGACGTACAACCCCATCCCAATCTAGCGGTAGGAGTGCTAACCCGGTCTCTCCGTTGTGTGGATTTTCCTGGCCAAGTACCGGAAGGAGTTTTTCAACAATGCTGTCATGCGAGATTTCTGCCTCGCGCGCCCATACGATCGGTGGGCTGTTGTCCCTTGACTCGCGTGGTTCTCCCTCGCGAGGATCACCGTCAGCCGTGTCGAGGTCTACACCGATCACCCGAGGGTTACCGAGCACGATGTTTTTCAGCACCTGCTGCAGCGCACTGCGTTTGAGTGGGCTGGTATTATTGAAGAGTTTGGTGTTGCGGTAATCGTCATCCGTGATGCCAACAATCACCACATGCTGTGCTTCGAGCGAGGTGGTAAGATGTAACCAAGTGTCCAACGCAGCGGTCTCAAAACTGCGTAACCCACCGGCGTGTTCTACCCCAAGGGTGACGAGACTAACCACAACTATCACTGGCAGTGCATCGCGAAGATGATGCCAGAATGAGCGAGGTGCTTTCTTTCTCACCTCAGGAGTTGGGTGTGGAGGTGCCTCTGTGGCAGGTTTCTCAGCCATCAGTCGTGTTCTCCTATTGGCTCAGCGTGACAAGCGATTCCAGGCCAGCGCGGAGGAAACTACGCCGAGTTGAGGTACTCACTCCCTCTCCCCACTGCTGCGTAAGATGTTCGAGGTCACGAAACGCCGTTGCCTGCCGTTCGTATTTTGTTGTGTCGCTCAAGAAGACCCACGCATCTGTGTCTGTTGTCTCATACTCCGTCCCAGCAGCTTCGAGGAGTGTCAGCCGGTACAGGCCCGATGATAGATTTGTGACTGTTGTTGGGCTGGGTGATTGTGGATTCCAATCGATGGATAAGGGTGGTGTGGCGGATAATGTTTCAGGATGCGAATTTCCCTCACTATGGAGCGACTCCAAGCTCACCTTGTACATCCCGGCGTCCATCTGCGTGAAAACAGGACCGAAGTCAATCCGATTGTCGCTCACCCTGAGCACTGCTTCACAGAGGGTGCCACGCCCACGACTATCGGTTCTTGTATAACGTTCGGGGTCCTGTGCGACTAGTTGTTGCATGGCCGAAAGGATTTTCCTCAGGGTAGAGACTTCTTCCTGTCGGTTATGGAGTTCGATAGGCTCGGTGCATTCTTCCGCCCGTTTGCAATTGCGCACAATCGCCGGACTGCCATCGAGTGGGATAATCGTAATCGTGGGAGCTTTTGCTTTTCCCAACAGTGGACGAATTTTACGGTTCGCTGGGAGCGCCTGTCCTTTGCGTAGCGGGTCCTTCATGTCTTCGACCGTCCAGGTACCGGTGATGTCGAGGACAAATCCGACATTCATTTCCTCTTGTTCGGAAGCCTTTAAAGGCGTGATTAGTAGGTTGAGGATCAACATAGACACGAGCATACGCATAATCATGTTCTTCTCGCTTCTCGCTCTATTTCGTTTTCCGTCATAACGGGACGGATGAGCTTGCTATTCTTCCCCCTCGTCTCTCACAGCCAATTCCCAATTAGAATAAACGGTGCCCAGTAGTAGGGATGGGCGTAGGGGGGGTTGGGATTCGGAGTGAATGTGGGTGCTGTTCCTTCTGTAGCAGTGTGTCCAGCGACGTTCTCTGGTGGTACGGCAGATGCGCCCTGGCCTTCAGGTTGGGTCGGTCGTCGTGCGTCTTGCCTCGTACCGCGCAATAAC
>JAYVFX010000790.1:0-2961 GCA_043772795.1 Deltaproteobacteria bacterium | reverse complement strand
GAGCTTGTGGACTGGGGAGGGACATTACTCACAACTGATGACGTGATGCCTGGTGTGACCGACTTGATTCCGCGCATTATGGTCGATGCGTTGTTTCCCGATGGTATCAAGCTGGTGACTGTTTACGGTCCCATTCGACCTGGTAAGCTCCCAATTGCCGATCCGGCTCATGGCAAACCTGGCGAGATCATTACCCCAGATGGTGACATAGAGCTGAACCAAGGGCGTGAGAAAGTCACACTAGAAGTGATAAATACTGGCGATCGCGCGATTCAAGTTGCGAGTCACTTCCACTTTTTTGAAGCAAACAAAGCGTTACTGTTCAACCGGGCACGTGCTTTCGGGACGCGTCTCGATGTTCTGGCCGGTGGGTCGGTCCGCTTTGAGCCAGGAATGAAGAAGGAAGTGACATTGGTCAAAATCGGTGGCACTGGCGAGGTGACCGGACTGAACAATCTCACCAATGGCTCGATCCACTCAGATGAGGTCAAACGGGCTGCGCTGCAACGGGCCCGCGATAAAGGATTCAAAGGTGCATAGGGAAGGTGAGGCATGGCGCGAATGAGTCGAGCCGCGTATGCGGCGATGTACGGACCGACAACAGGCGACATGGTTCGCTTGGGAGATACCTCGCTGTTGGCTGAAGTCGAGCACGACTACGCGGTATACGGCGAAGAGTGCATGACCGGCGCTGGGAAGGTTATGCGTGACGGTATGGGATTTCATACCTACACCACCACTGCCTCTGGCGGTCTCGATATGCTCATTCACAATGCTACGATTATCGATCCGGTGCTTGGGATCGTGAAGGGGGATATTGGTATTCGAGAGGGCAAGATTGTGGGGGTTGGTAAAGGTGGGAATCCGGCGATTCAGGCAGGTGTCGATCTGCAACTGTCCTGCGGCCCGTGTACGACCATCGTGAACGGCGAGGGATTGATTGTCACTCCTGGTGGGATTGAAACGCACGCGCATTTTCTGGCGCCGCAACAATGTGAACATGCGCTGGCCGCTGGGTTGACGACGATCATCGGCGGTACGATGGGACCGCATTTCGATATTAGCTGCGCGGGTCCTAACAACCTGGCCAAAATGCTCAAAGCCTGTGAACAATATCCGATGAACTTTGGTTTTCTCGGACGTGGTAGCGCGCATTACCCTGATGCGATCGAAGAAAGCGTCGCCGGTGGGGCGATCGGCGTGAAGGTCCATGAGGATTTTGGTGCCATGCCTGCTACCATCGACTGCGCTCTGACTGTTGCGGACAAGTACGATTTTCAGGTCCAACTGCACACCGACACGATCAATGAAGCTGGCTATTGTGAGGAGACCATCGCTGCCATTGCTGGCCGCACGATTCACATGTACCACGTCGAAGGTGCTGGTGGCGGCCACGCGCCCGACATTATTCGTGTCTCGGGAATTCCCAATTGCTTACCGTCATCGACCAATCCAACCAATCCCTACACGCGCAACGCGCTGGACGAAGCGCTACCGATGACGATGGATACCCACATGCTCGATTGGCGTCTACCGGAAGATGTTGCCTTTGCCGAGAGTCGTATTCGCCCACAGACGATGGCCGCTGAAGACATTCTCCATGACCTTGGCGCGATCTCCATTTTTGCAGCGGACACGCAGGGAATGGGGCGAGTCACCGAAACAATCACTAATTGTTGGCGTTTAGCAAGTAAGATGAAAGACCAGCGCGGACGCTTGGCACACGAGAAAACTGCTCGCGCTGATAACGAACGGATCAAGCGCTATGTCGCCAAGTACACACTGAATGCTGCACGCGTGATGGGAATCGACCAGTATGTTGGTTCGCTCGAGCCAGGCAAAATGGCTGATCTCGTGCTGTGGATGCCGGCATTCTTTGGTGTGAAGCCGTTGAAGGTCATCAAAAGCGGTTTCGTGGTGTGGTCGGTGATGGGTGATGCGGCCGGTTGTGTAGATTCGACCGAGCCCATCATTCAGCGACCCATGTGGGGAGCGGTCGGCAGTGCGCCGTCGACGCTCAGTGTGATCTTTGCCAGTTCGTTGGCGCTTCAAGCCGACATCCCACGCAAGTTGCAACTGCACAAGCCGATGTTACCGATCCGTAGTACCCGCTCACTTGCGAAACGTGACATGCTGCACAACGATGCCTGTCCGCAGATTGAGGTAAACTCCCAAACCCATGATGTCTATGCTGATGGTGAGCTGCTGACCTGCGAGCCAGCAACCGTCGTTCCTCTCGCGCAACGGTACTTCTTGCGATGAAAAAATCTCGGACAGCATCTTCTGCGAACGTCGCGCGCGTCGGAGTCGGCGGGCCGGTTGGTTCGGGTAAGACGGCTTTAGTTGAGCGCTTGATTCCAGCCTTTGCCCAACGCGGGATCGAACTTGCTGTGATAACCAACGACTTAGTGACTCAAGAAGACGCAGAGCGGATTCGCCGCTCGCGTCTCATCGCGCCTGAGCGAGTGGTGGGGGTCGAAGCTGGAGCATGCCCGCATACCGTTATTCGTGAAGACCCGACACTCAATATCGAAGCGGCGATAGAGCTGGAGGAGCGCTTCCCTAATCTTGAACTGATTCTGCTCGAAAGTGGCGGGGATAATCTCGCGTCAACGTTTTCCCTTGATCTCGTTGATTACTGGCTGTTTGTGATTGATGTCGCTGGTGGTGGCGACATTCCCCGTAAACGTGGACCAGGCGTCATTCAGTGTGACGTGTTAGTCATTAACAAGAGCGACTTAGCTCCGTATGTCGGTGTGGATCTCTCACGTATGGTGGCCGAAGCTCAAGAAATTCGCCAAGGACGTCCGGTCATTATCACTAATTGTAAGACTGGCGAGGGGATCGACGAAGTTGTGGCTCTCATC
This sequence comes from Deltaproteobacteria bacterium, assembly GCA_043772795.1. Classification (GTDB taxonomy): domain Bacteria; phylum Desulfobacterota; class Binatia; order Bin18; family Bin18; genus VGTJ01. The sequence continues at coordinate 94 of JAYVFX010000790.1, read as the reverse complement.
GCTCGGGACGTTCTTTTTTGTGAGTAATGGGGAATCCCACACGTGCCTATCGTTGGCGATTCCCATACTGACTCCGCTCCGCAAGTAGTTCTGC
>JAYVFX010000789.1:0-3749 GCA_043772795.1 Deltaproteobacteria bacterium | reverse complement strand
TTGCCCTGGCCTAAACTTGTCTTGACTGTTTTAGTACGGATTGTGATCAAAGATGACTACATCACATGTCACTGGCGAGCGGTAGATGAGCTTCTTGGCTTTGCTAGAGGACCTTACGGAATCACCGAGACCTCAACCCGGCCGATTACGAGCCCTCTGTCTGAGGGAATATCTTGTCCTTCTTCTCGTAAGCTTTCGACGTGCAATTCAACAGCTTCTCGGACATTCGCGAGAGTTTCGTCGATGGTTTCTCCTTGTGAGAAACATCCTGGCAGAGCAGGAACCTCCGCCCAGTATCCACCCTCCTCAGCTGTGTGGACGATCACTGTGTATTCCATACGCTCTCTCTTTTTTCTGAGCTGACTGCTGACCACTGATTGCTGACAGCTATTTTGCTGACCGCTGATAGCTGATTGCTGTGTTGCTGACTGCTGATAGCTGACTGCTGAAAGCTGTTTTCCTGACCATATCTAAGGTCTGTGCGAAACGGCCTTTACTGCTCAGGTATTTGATCTCAGCCAAGACTATGGCGGGGATAATAAGGCGAACAGTGGGATCTTGCAGAACAGTACGTGCCTTCTCGCTCAAGCGAGAGTCGTGAGCAAGGAACCAGACCAGGGCATGGGTATCGACGACAAACGTTCTCACGGGAGATTCTCAGGTGGCCGATACTCAGCCGCTTTAATAGCTTCGAGGCTGAGATCCATGCCCTCCCATATGCCTTCCAACTCAGCAAACCGCACAGGGCGACCTTGGGCGCTGACTTGTTCTTGGAGCGGAACCACGAGTGCGTCCAACTTGGCTTGGAGTGCTTCGACTGTGCTTTGTACAAAGCGCAGCTCCTGCTGAAGCTGCGCTACTTGGTCTAACAGAGTTCCGTTCATCTTTGTCTTCCTCAGAACACGATAGGAACTGTAGTGTAGCCATTGTCTCAGGCCGTCTCAACGTGCCTCCTGTCTCCCTAAGCTGACCGCTGACTGTTGATGGCTGTTTTGCTGACAGCTGATAGCTGATTGCTGACAGCTTCCCTCAAAACGGATTGTGATCAAAGATGACAACATCGCCCGTCACCGGCGAGCGGTAGATGAGTTTCTTCGCCTTCCCATGCAAAGCATGAGCGATCTTGAGGTAGAGCCACACTGGTCCTGCACCGGTGAGAACTACTTCGTTACCTTCACCGGCCAGTTTGAGGGATTTTTCTACATACTCCGGCAGCAGAGAGAGCTTGGCAGTATCGGTGTAGAGGGATTTCAGGTCGATGAGGACCATTTCACTTTACTCCTCTGAAGAAAGTGGAGGTTGATACATCACATCGTACGCATACACGTCATTGGGGGGAAAGGTCTGGACGTATTGAAAGGTGACGGAACTATTAAACGTGATACTCGCCCCGGCAATGCTCGCTGTTTTGATGCCTCCGGTGACATCAATCACAATATCCTGTTCTTTCATGCCGGCGTCTTTTTCCTGGTCAATAATCCTCCTCATGCAACGGACGAGCGCATTAAAATCCTCGAAATCGGTCGGTTCCTCTGCCGCTATGATCTTCGCCTCAGGGAGGTAGGGTGCCAGGATGTTCTTACACAGGGGTAAGTGGTTGAAAGACCCGCCGCTCCCAGGCGATCCAAGCAGATGGAGGCGGCGGAGTTTGTGACGATGCGGAGCGATAGCGCGCAGCAATTGCTGCCAGTTCCATCTGATCGCATTCAGCGTCTGGATATCCTCTTCTAGGGATCGTCCCTGTAACTCCACGGTTTGTCCCTTGTCCGTGACGCGGAGAGGGAACAGCGGAACAGCAGAAGGTGGAACGATATTGGGTGTAGAAACCAGGAGAATTACGCTAGCGTGCGGCTCGCAGAGACGGCGGGACAGGTTACGCGCTAGAGCGAATGCCTGGCGATTATAGTAGAGCCACACAGAGGTTGTTATGAACAGGGCGACAATCAGGAGGGTGATCGGCACCTGGTATGCCTCCAGGGCTGGATGCCATTTGGCGAACAGCGGATCTCCTGCCAGACCATTGGCGGCCCAATTGCCGGTGAGGATCATAAGCCAGGCAGCTCCCAGCGCCCTCCACGGTATTCTATAAACAAGCGATTGTTCCATATCACCCTCACTCTGAGCCTTCATCAATCATGTATAGCGATACAAATTGCAGCTTCGGTGGACGACGTGGGCATTGGCAGATTCTTATCATTATAGTCTAACCTTTTTTATCTGTCCGTCAGGACCGACAGACACGATAGTAACACTCTGATGGTCTCCAACCTGCCAAGGTAAATGAATTGCCTCGTGGAAGATTTCTTGCTGGGATGTCTCCGGCACACGTAGCGTGTACCGATTTCCTTCTCTCGCCACTACTTCAACCCGGATCTTATCTCCCTTCTTGAATAGTTTACCGGTAGATGCGTTGCTGTCGGGTTTTGCCTGCGCCTTTTTCTTCGAGAGAGTCTGTTCGGCAATCGTTGCTCCTGATGCGGAGCCAGTCTTTTTCGCAGAAACTTTACCGGTTTGGTATTTTCCATGTGGATCAATGCCTGCATTGTCCTTGTACGCATGGAACGAGAGATAGCCGATAGTGCCGTCGCCGTGTTTGTCGAGACGGAGCACTTCTTGTAACTCTGCAGAGAAAGGAGCAGCTTTTGCTTTGAGTGCCACAATATCCAGAACAATCGGTGAAGCATTCCATATTTGATAGCGGATTGCTCCTTGATGTACGACGGACGTTGAAGGGCTGATGTGGATGCGGCAGGAGCCGAAGCCGATCGGTTTGCCCATCCCAACTTTGTGGCCGAGGCCGTCATCGAGAACAAGTGCATGGACTAGGTGCGCCAGTTCCTTTTCCGTAAGACCGCCGAACTGCACGTCGAAGGCAAACCGTGTTCCCACGGGAGCGACTTCTGTGATGCCATTAGCACGTCGGCTCCAGTCAGAGTCAACGCCCAGAGTTGCTGTCGCAGCATAGTGATAAAAGAACTTGCGTCCGGCAATCGAACCGCCTTCCTTCCGTGTCTTGCTATATATCTGGTAGTGGTGGGGCTTTGGAGAGGAGAGTTCTTGCAGCTGGATTTGCTTCTGAGTTAACTCGCCTTGGCAAAGCACAGCGTCAGTGAAAATTACACGCCCCTGGACTTCATCTCCTTGGATGACACCAAAGAGCCGACACGCCGGGCAAAGTGTGTCTCGACTGTCACATCCACTATGGGCGTACGCTGACAGAGGCATCATAGAATACTCTACGTCTGCCCCTGCTTTCTTCGAGGAGCCTGACGTTGCTGCTAGAGGAAGGCACGAGTGTGAGAGCGCCTCGTAGACGGCTCGAACCATCCCTTTCACCGTTGTTCCTTGAAGAATCTCTTTGTTTTGGCTGTTGCGTAAGAAAGGAAACCACCGACGCTGACCCTTCGGAGATTCGGGTATGGCTTTCTGATGAGCTGCGGAAAAGAGTGGGCTCAGGGCTTCTAATTCACAACTCAGCCTACCGCTGTAGCTTTGAGGAGTCACCTGCAACCAGCCCGAAAAAGCAGCCCGGTCAGGTCCTGTTTGAGGAATAGGTACGAAATTATACGGGTTAATCGTCGGTTCGTTCGGCATGGTCATTCCTCCTCTTCTCTGCCCTGAATGGTGAGGCGTACGCAGCGTATGAACTCGCCTTCTGCTTCCTCAACTGCGCGATAGCGGCGAATGACGAGACGGGGAGTATGGCCGTCCGGCGGCGCACCGCTCAACTCGATGGGATAAGATTGCAG
>JAYVFX010000788.1:0-11530 GCA_043772795.1 Deltaproteobacteria bacterium | reverse complement strand
CTTCCCAGGGGATCTATTGCCGTCACAACGCAGTCATCTGATCATTCTTGTAGGGTTCGAGACTGAAAGAGCGCTCAGTCTCATTCGTGAGTGTGAACCGGCAGCCATCTCGTTAGGTCTCCCTGATGGAAGTGAACTAGGGACACGACCACATCAGGATGCAAATGTTTACACGATCCAGCGGCTAAAGAGCATTCTCGGCCACGTAGACGAATTCTCATTTAAAGCATACGACGCGGAGGAAACGAGAGCTGTGCTCCGAAGTCAGGTACACAAGAAGAGCGCGCACAACACAATCATCGCGCCGATGAATACAAAAATCTCAACCTTGGGGGCAGCATTGTTAGCACTAGATGATCCCTCCATTCAACTCTGTTACGCTCAGGCCAACATCTACAACTACAAAAGATACTCAACCCCAGATGATAACTACTACCTCGTCAAACTGGTAGGATTTCCGTAATGAGTGATGAACAACACCGATTGATCAGGGTGAGTGTCGATGCCTTAGACGAAATACTCGGCGTTCCGTTTCACATCTTGGATGAAGGATTTGTTCGTGTGATCGATTACATGGGCTCTGACGAATCCATCGTCCAGGCCGCTCGGATTTCGTATGGGAAAGGAACGAAACGCGTACAAGAGGACAAAGGGTTGATTCGATACTTACTGCGGCACCGGCATACCACTCCCTTTGAGATGTGCGAGATAAAACTGCATGTCCGCGTCCCAATGGACTGCTGGAGGCAATGGATCCGCCATAGAACTGCCAATGTCAATGAGTATTCGACACGTTATTCTGAAGCAATCGATGCTGCGCAGAAAACTGCCCCGAATCAGTGGCGTAGCCAGTCGTTGACTAACCGCCAGGGAAGTGCTGAGATAGTTGACCCGAAAGTGGGAACTACATTGTCTGCTCGCGAGGCCGAACTGCAAGCATTTGCGCGCGAGATCTATGACGAACGATTGAAAGCTGGTGTTGCAAGGGAACAAGCAAGGAAAGATCTGCCGCTTTCAACGTACACGGAAGCGTATTGGAAGACCGATCTCCATAACCTGCTACACTTCCTTTCGCTCCGGATGGATCAGCACGCTCAGTTTGAAATCCGCAGTTATGCGAACATTATCGGTGACAAGATCGTCAGTAAGTGGTGTCCCGTTGCGTGGGAAGCGTTTCTGGACTACCGGCTTCACGGAGGAGCGTTTTCAAAGCTTGAACTCGCAATTCTCAAGGAAATTGTTGCGAATCGAACTAATGAGGCACGTCAAGTTGCCGAGTCGCTCGGATGGTTAGCCTCTAGTAAAAAAGGCTGGAAACGCAATCGTGAGCGTGAAGAATTTGAGGCAAAACTGGCGGAGTTTGGCTTGCTCACCCCGTGGTAACAGATAGTGAGCGCACACTGACTTTCTTGACTGGACAGCGATGTGGTTGATAATCTTTCCCCGGCAACACGAAAATACTGTATGTCCCGAATTCGGGCGAAAGATACAAAGCCAGAATTGATTGTACGAAGTTTGGTCCACCGGCTTGGCTTTCGATTTCGACTGCATCGCCGAGATCTTCCGGGTTGTCCTGACTTAGTTTTGCCACGTTGGCGAAAGGTGATTTTTGTTCATGGATGCTTTTGGCATATGCATCAATGCCGCTTTGGAAAGGTTATTCCTAGAAGCAATGCGGACTATTGGCAAGCAAAACGAGAAGGCAATCGTCAACGAGATGGCAAAAATCATGCTGCGCTACGGCAGTTGAGATGGAATGTTTTTGTCATCTGGGAATGTTGGACTCACGATCCGGATGTTCTACGAAGGCGGATCGAGGGAATCCTCAGGTGTATGTTTAAGGTAGGAGTTGCCAGCCAACTCTCGGATATTCACTAGTGTGCCGGGCAAAGCCATTAAGTCGGACGGCAGCTTTTATAGAGCGACTAACCGGAGATGAACTATGGCCACCAGAACACTTGACCTCAAAGGGATTCCTGAGCCCGTTGCCCGTGGGTTGGAGGTTGTTGCGGAAATGGCACGAAGTCTGACGCCGAGGAAGTCGTCACAACCGAAGCATCAGAAGAAGGTGCAGCTCACTCCAGTCAACGGTGGGCGGGTGTTGACTCCGCTGACTCGCGAAGAAATCTACGCGAACGATGAGGAATGATCTCTCACTGAGTGATACTAATTTCTGCTGGTGGATGCTTTCTATCTAGAAGTATGAACGACCTGTTACCCGACTAATCTGGGCGTTTGATTTGTAGTCCGGGAATTATGCGGAAGTGTTTTGTGTTGAGTGTGTGAAGGGTACAACCAAGACGTGTAGCCGAGGCAGCGATGAGACAATCCAGAATGCCCATACCTTGGCTGAGATGATACGTGCGATACCACTGCAAAGCATCGACTGAGTCTCCACTCTCGATGTGGACGACGGTGACGTCGGTCATGCTCTTGAGGGTGGTGCTTTGCTCTTGTGGAGTGTGACAACCTGCCAGGAGTTCCAGTAGGGAAATAACCGAACAGGCGAGCCCTCCTCTGACTTCTGCGCGTCGGCAGAACTGTACCGCCCGTGGTACTCCACGGGCGAGGTTAATGAGGATATCGGTATCCACGAATGTTCTTTCTGCGGTCGCCACGCTTTTCCACCATCTCCCGGAGTTGCCGAGCAAACGTTTGCCCGTCAGTCATATCCTTTCGATCCTTCCACATGCCACAGAACGGACTATCAAAGAGGCTGACTTTCTTGTGTGCTCGGGTTTTCGCGTATCCGATAGTAGCCTCTGGGTCTGCGAGTGCCTGCACAACTACACGGACCGCCTCAAGACGCGCCTTCGGCACCCGCTTGAGGGTTTCCACGATGTCATTCAGGGTTCGTGTTTCTGCTTTAGCGCGTGCGGTTCTCATCAGTTTGCTCCATGTCTGTCATATACCACACCGTATCTACAGTTGTCAGGCCAACGTTGTGCGATTCCGCTCCACTTTCCTTGACAAACTGCGCAATTCGCTCTAGGGGCTGAGCATTCTCGTTTGCTTTGCTGAAAAGGTGATGCCGAAATTTCGCTAAAAACAGTGGACTCCATACGTATTCGCGGCGCACGCGAACATAATCTAAAAAATATCTCGGTCGAGATCCCACGCAACAAACTCGTGGTGATTACCGGTGTCTCCGGTTCGGGGAAGTCATCACTGGCGTTCGATACGCTCTATGCCGAGGGACGGCGACGTTACGTCGAATCGCTCTCGGCTTATGCACGGCAATTCCTCGATCAACGTGCGAAGCCAGATGTCGATTCTATAGAAGGACTTTCTCCTGCCATTGCCATTGAACAGCGCGGCACAACGACCTCGCCGCGCTCAACCGTCGCGACTGTCACCGAGATTGCCGATTATCTGCGGGTTCTCTACGCGCGAGTCGGAACCCCGTACTGTTTGGACTGCGGACGGGTGATTACCCGTCATAGTGTTCCGCAGATTGTCGATCGCATTGCCAGTCTTCCTGAGGGTTCGCGTATCCACGTCCTTGCCCCGATTCGGCTGACGAATGCGGCAAACTTTGTCGGTACCGTACGGGAATTGCGGCAAGCTGGTTTTGTCCGGGTCCGAGTAGGCGAAGCTCAATATGAGCTTGCCGAAGAAGTTTCATTTCCACGAAAACCACCGAGCGAATTCGACATCGTTGTCGATCGTCTGATCGTGAAAAGCGGCATTGCCCAGCGCCTGGCGGATTCGCTTGAAACCGCGTTGCGGCATGGTAAAGATGTGGTGAAGATTCTCGTGGGGGAGAATGACGAATTGTTGTTTACCCAACGCCTGGTGTGTGCGGCATGTGGATTTTTGTATCCTGAACTGACCCCAGCATTCTTCTCGCCAAACAGTCCGCAAGGCGCATGTCTCGCGTGTGATGGTCTGGGCACTCAGATTGTGAAGAAGAAGCCCAAAAAGACACGAGGAGCGGCAACAAGTGAGGAAGAAGCAGACGGAGAGCGCGTGCTGTGTACGAGTTGCCACGGGGCCCGACTGCGACCGGAAAGTCAGGGCATTCGTCTCGCTGAGCGTGACATCGTGCAGGTGTCTCGATTGTCGATTAGCGAGGCCCACGCGTTCTTTTCTGCGTTGCCGTTAAACGACCAACAGACAGCCATCGCGCGGCCCTTGTACCAGGCAATTGAAACGCGGCTACGGTTTCTCCTCGATATTGGTCTTGATTATCTGACGTTGGATCGTCCTTCGATGACACTCTCTGGTGGTGAAGCTCAGCGCGTGCGGTTAGCGACGCAGATTGGCGGTGGACTGTCTGGTGTCTTATATGTCCTCGACGAACCGTCGATTGGTTTACATCCGCGAGATACCGAACGTCTCCTAACAGCGCTGCGGCAGCTACGGGATCGGGGGAATTCTGTCGTTGTCGTTGAACATGACCGGGAGACGATTTTGGCAGCGGATTATTTGTTGGACCTTGGGCCGGGTTCAGGCGAAGCTGGTGGTGAGTTATTGGCCGCAGGCACGCCACAGGAAGTAGTGAATTCACCAACATCAATTACGGGAAGTTATCTACGTGGGGAAACTGAGATTCCACTACCGCAGCGCCGACATCCAACGACACAATGGCTTACTCTTGCTGATGTGGCTTTGCATAATCTGAAGAAGGTGACTGCACGATTTCCTCTCGGTACCTTAACGTGCGTGACCGGAGTTTCTGGTTCAGGAAAAAGCTCACTGGTGATGGACGTGCTCTATCCCATCCTTGCGCTACTGTTGAACAAGCGACGTACTGAGGGACAGGACGTAAAGGTTTCCGGCTGGCAACAGTTGAAAAGTGTGATCTGTGTTGATCAGCGGCCAATCAGTCGGGCGACGAGTTCGAATGTGGCAACATACATCGGCCTTTTCAATTCTCTGCGAGATCTTTTTGCGCAGTTGCCTGAATCACGTGTGCGTGGGTATGGACCGGATCGTTTCTCGTTCAACGTCAAAGGCGGACGCTGCGAAGCCTGTACCGGTGACGGTGTGATCGCAGTTGAGATGCACTTTCTGCCGGATTTGTATGTTGTCTGCGATGTTTGCCGTGGTACGCGGTACAACCGTGAGACACTCGAAGTCCAGTTTCGTGGAAAAAGTATTGCTGACGTGCTCAATCTCTCGGTGGCGAAAGCGCTGACCTTCTGCGGAGATGTTCCTCCCCTTCGTCCGAAGTTGGAAACACTGCGTGCTGTCGGCCTTGAGTACCTGAAGTTAGGACAGCCGGCACCAACGTTGTCTGGAGGAGAAGCGCAGCGACTGAAACTTGCTAAAGAGTTAAGTCGTAAGTCGGCTGATCATACGTTGTACATCTTTGACGAGCCGACGACCGGCCTCCATTTTGCCGACATTCAGCGCTTGCTGACGGTGTTGGGGATGTTGGTCGAGGGTGGGCATACGGTCATTGTGATTGAGCATAACTTGGACGTTATTAAGACCGCAGACTTTGTCATTGACCTCGGTCCCGAAGGTGGCGAGCAAGGTGGAGAAATTGTTGCCAGCGGCACGCCTGAGGAAGTTGCGCAGGTAGAGCGGTCTCACACGGGGCGGTTTTTACGGTCGATGTTGTCCGTTTGAATGTTGAGGCGACAGGATGATGGCGATGCAGCCCGTTTCCAGACGAGGGGAAAAAGCGAAAAGGGGAATACAGAACGGGGCGAAAAAGGTAAATGGCGAAGAAAATTAAAACGCTCAGATAATGTTCCACGGTTTTCCGTTTCGCCATTTCCCCTTTACCCCCTCCCCCGAACCAGGTTCCCTTGACAGTTCCTGCCCTGCATCTTATCGTAGACCCGTAAGGTCCACTTTGTGGATTTTGTTGAGGGAAAGCGAATATGGCTCAAGCGACAATTGAAATCAGTGAGAACGCGGTAAAGAAGATTCAAGCGCTCCTTGCCCAACAGGAAAAAGAAGCGCAAGGGTTGCGGGTGAAAGTCGTCGGTGGTGGATGCTCGGGGTTATCGTACAAGATGGATCTCGACGTCCTGCGCGACGGAGATCGGGTTTTTGAGCGCGACAGCGTCAAGGTTCTGGTTGACCGCAAAAGTTTTATCTATCTCCGCGGCACGGAACTCGACTACGCTGACGGGCTGATGGACTCAGGGTTCAAACTGCAAAACCCCAATGTGAAACGCTCGTGCGGTTGTGGCAGTTCGTTCTCGGTGTAACCCATTGTTATATGCATGACTACTGTTCCCACCTTATCTTGTTGGCGTTGTGCGCATGAACACAACGCCACACTTTTTTGTCCGAGCTGTCACGCCATTCAGCTCCTTTCTTCGCAAATAGATTATTTCAGCATTTTTGACCTTCCTCAGCGTCCTGCAATTGACGAGCCCGCTTTGACGAAACGCTACTACGAGTTGAGTCGCCAATTGCATCCCGACCTCTATCAAACCGGGGCCGCTGAAGAGAAAGAGGCGAGCCTCCAGAATACTGCGCTGCTCAATCGCGCCTATCGGACGTTACGAGATATCGTGCAGCGTGGGCAGTACTGGCTGGAACTCCAAGGCGAGCAGTTGGGGAAGGACAACAATCGGGTGCCTCCGGCATTGGCGGCCTTAGTGTTCGAGGTCCAAGAAAAACTCGTAGAGAGCCGAGATGCACGGGAAGCAGGCAAAGGAGAGGTCGAGAAGGCAGCTCTGGTGGACATTCGCACCGATCTGGATGGACAAATGGCGCGACTGCGCACGGCGTTAATCGCGAACCTAGCACAATGGAACGACGAGCAGCGTTCACCGAATCTGCTCGCGCAATTGAAACGACTGTTATCGGAAATCGCCTACTTGCGCACTTTGCTACGCGATGTGGAAAAAGAGAGTGAGGCCTCGTGGAACGCATAGTCGGTATTGACCTTGGGACCACCAATAGTCTGATTGCTTTTGTGGATGGAAATACACCGCGCGTGATTCCTGACGCGCAAACTGGTGATTCTTTATTGCCATCGGTGGTGGCGTTTCTGCCTGATGGTCAGATTGTCGTTGGCCCAGAAGCCAAAGCGATCCTTGCTGCCCAACCGCTCACGACTATCCAATCGGTTAAACGTTTCATGGGCCTTGGGATGGAACACGTGAGTGTCGAAGATCGTCGCCGCTATCGCTTCGCAGACGAGACCGGCATTGTCCGCTTTGCCTTGCCCGGACATCCGTACACTGCTCCCGAGGTATCAGCCTTTATATTACGAGCGCTACGAGACAGGGCTGAAGCGTATCTCAAGGAACCAGTACATAAAGTCGTGGTGACTGTGCCTGCGTATTTCAATGACTCGCAACGACAGGCGACGAAAGATGCTGGACGGCTTGCGGGACTGGACGTCGTGCGTTTAGTCAACGAACCTACTGCTGCCTCCCTAGCGTACGGGCTCGATAAGAAAGAAGAAGGACTTATTGCGGTCTATGATCTGGGCGGCGGCACGTTCGACATCTCGATCCTGCGTTTGCATACTGGCATCTTTGAAGTGCTTGCGACCAATGGTGATACGCGGCTTGGTGGTGATGATATCGACCAACGTCTCGCAGATCGGTTCCTCTTGAGCGATGTTCCAGAACCATTACGGCATGATCCTCAGGTTGCGAGCAGTGCTCGTCATGCGGCAGAGCAGGCGAAACGAGCGCTTTCCGACCACCATGAAACCCAACTGCGGCTAGAGTTACCGGAGAAAAATGTCCATGTCATTCGGACGATCACTCGTAGTGAGTTAGATGCAACGGTGACTGATATTATCGCTCGGACCCTGGCCCCGTGCCGCCAGGCGTTGAAAGATGCGGGGCTAGAGACACGTGAGATTGATGAAGTGGTGATGGTGGGTGGTTCGACACGCATGCCACTTGTACGTCAACGAGTCGGCGAGTTCTTTGGTCGGAAGCCGCTCACTGACCTTAACCCAGATGAGGTGGTTGCCCTTGGTGCCGCCGTACAAGCAGACACGCTGGCTGGACGCCGCAAGGATATGTTGCTGCTTGATGTTGTTCCGTTGTCGCTCGGCATTGAAACGATGGGTGGAGTGATGAGTCGTCTGATCGAACGTAATACGACGATCCCGACCAGCGTGAAGGAAATGTATACTACTGCGGTTGATGACCAGACGGCGGTCGATATTCACGTCTTGCAGGGCGAGCGTGAATTACTCCAGGATTGTCGCAGCCTCGCGCGCTTCAAAGTACCGATCGATCCGCAACCGGCTGGGATGCCACGGGTAGAAGTCACATTCATGATCGATGCCAATGGTATCCTCAATGTTGCAGCGTCGGATATGCGCACTGGCCATGAGCGTTCGGTTGAAGTCAAACCCTCCTATGGATTGACGGACGAGGAAATCGAACGCTTACTCGAAGAGTCGATTGATTTTGCTGAGGACGACGTTACTCGCAGATTGATCATTGAAGCACGGACCGAAGCCGACACTCTGCTCCACGTGACTGAGAAACAGTTGCATCAGCACGTCGCTTTTCTGGAGCCTGGTGAGGGAGAGCGGATTCGGGCCGCGATGAGTGCACTGCAAGAAGCAAAAAGTGGCGAGGATTACAATCGCACCCGTGACTTGATCGAGGAGCTAGGGACGATCTCTGCACCTTTCGCCCAACGGATTATGGATAAGTCGATTGGTGATGCGTTGGGGGGGAAAGAGTTGGGGAAGGTGTGATCGAGAGAGAGGCAGAGAGAGACAGCGCAAGGATGTTGAGATGAAACTCTATTGGGACCACCCTGAAGATATTGCCGAGCAGCTCCTAGAAGCGCACCCGGAGGTCGATCCGCTCACTGTGCGCTTTACCGACCTGCACCGTTGGGTGACGGAGCTCGACGGGTTCGCCGACGACCCAAAAGCTTCTAGTGAAGGAAAACTCGAAAAAATTCAAATGACCTGGCTAGAACTCTACAAAGAGCAAAACGAAGGCGATTAAAGAGCAAAGATTCTTACCACGAGACGATCAGCTTCTGATTCCACACACCTCAGCGACCAGTTCATAAGAGCGAATCTTCGCTGCAAAGTCATAGACAATTGTTACGACAGTGAGGTCGGTGGTCTGGTATGTTTCTGCAACGGCTTCGAGTTGTGCTTTCACCTCGTCTGGTGTGCCGTCGATATTGACGCGGCTGAACTGTTCCAAGTAGGCGCGTTCTTCTGGACGGTACGGAGATGCGAGTGCCTCTTCAGGGCTCATCACGCCACGTCTTCGATTTCGTACGATATTGAGCCGTACGAGGTTACGACCACGGCGATATTGATGGGAAAATCGAACTTCTCGAGCAGGTCAGCCTTCCCGAGGGCGCACGCGTGTTAATCACCCTTCTGTCGGACGAAGACGCCCAATTCTGGCTTGGCGCCAGTCAGACCTCTCTTGAGGCGATCTGAGATAACACTGAGGACGACGTGTATGCCTTAACTGCAAGAGGTTATGGATTATAGTAACTGTAAGTGAATTTTTAAAATGAGGATAGGAAGGCCACTCTTGACTAACTATACTTAGTTAAGTAACCTCGGTAATCTATGAAACCCCAGAACACTCGCAAGCACCGGAAGACCTTTCCTCTTGAGATCGAGGATGAGCTTCATAAGGCGTTGAAATATAAGGCGATTGAGACAAATCAGACGTTGCACTCATTTATCATCGAGACCCTGACGGCAAAAGTGGAAGAGGAACCAGCCCACTACGCGGTGTCCAGCCAGCAGATTGGACAGCATAAAGGGACAAAAAAATGACCACCCCTTACGTGAACGGTACTAATGCGTGGCCATTGAGATGTACGGATAAGGAACCAGTCCAAATAGTCAGTGGTGACGTTCGAGACAAGCTGTCAGGACTGCCGGATGATACGTTTCACTGTTGTGTGACATCCCCACCATATTGGGGGATGCGTGATTATGGTCATGATGGGCAGATTGGTGCGGAGGACTCGGTAGAAGATTACGTTGCGGATTTGGTGTCATGTTTTCGCGAGGTGAGACGAGTGCTGAGACCGGACGGGACGCTTTGGCTTAATATCGCAAACACGTATACGTCTGGTGGTCGAGGGTGGAGAGATAAAGACACAAAAAATCAGGGGCGGGCAATGTCCTATCGACCAGACACCCCAGATGGACTGAAGCCCAAAGACCTCATTGGCGTCGCGTGGATGCTGGCGATGGCGCTCCAGCGAGATGGTTGGTACTTCCGTTCCGATATCATTTGGTACAAGCCGAATTGTCAGCCTGAGTCCGTCAAGGATCGGGTAACGGTTTCTCATGAATACTTGTTTATGTTTTCCAAGAGTGAGAACTACTTCTTCGACCAAGAGGCCATTAAGGAGTCGACCGCAGACGGGAAAGGGCGCAAGAACAAACGAACGGTTTGGGCTATCAACACCGAACCTTGCAAAGAGGCACACTTCGCTGTGTTTCCGCGAGCCCTTGTGCGCCCGTGTATCCTAGCCGGGGCTCCAATCGGTGGCCTTGTCCTCGACCCGTTTTTTGGGAGCGGAACGGTGGGCGTTGTTGCCGTTGAAACGAGACGGCGCTGTGTTGGAATCGAGGTCAAACCGGACTACGTGGGTATTGCTAAGCAACGACTAATGGGCGTAACGCCGACTTTGTTTACAGAGGGCCTGTAGGCGAATCGAACTTCCACGAAGCATGCACCTGACAGAGGTGCTTTTGTAAACCCTTAATCTGTAATTTTCGTTCTCCACCACCGTCAAAGTAGAGACTGAAGAGAGTCTTGCCGTTCTCTTCAACGTAGCAGTATCCGGGCTTAGGACTCTGGGTGCTTGCGCTCTTCATTTCAAGCTGACCTGTAGCTGCTCTTGCGAGAAGAGCCTTTGGAATTTCTACGAGTTCATAGAGGTAATCCGGAGTGCCCTTTTGAAGAGCCCGAAGAATAAGAATTCGCTGTACCCCTCGCAGAACTGACAAGAACTGTTTTCTCAAACCTTGAAGATCTTGCGGGTCATCGTCCCATTGTCCACTACCAAGTTCCATGAACTTCGAGATGTGAATGGTGTCTATACGAATGGCCTTTGCTGCTTCGGTTTTTAGTGAAAAGTTCTCACCTCTGATCCGAAGATCGTAGCCTCTCTGACCGCGAGAGGCCAGATTTGCATCTATCCCTTGCGTTTGTAACACCTGCTCAAGTGCGTATTCAAACTTGTCCTTTGAAAAGGGCTCACGCGAAAAGCAATGGTGAAGGCCAGCAATTCCCGGAAGGCCGTGAACCCCAGAAAAGACGCCAAGAACACCGGTGGCTTTTCGTAAACCCGCATGTCACACTGCCCGTGCGATGGACAGGCGTGAGTCCATTGTGGTCGTCATGTTGGGGAGGCGGTATGGGCGTCAGAGCACCGAAAGCACGGAAACATCTCTCGGCCGATGCGCTGTTCCGCGTCGTGCGCAGCCAGTTTGCCACCATTCCGGATGCCCGCCGGGACAAGGCGGGGATGACGTTGACGGACGCGCTGCTGGCGGGCTTCGCCATGTTTTCGCTCAAATGCCCCTCGCTGCTCGACTTGGACCGGCAGCGCGCGGAGGGCAATTTGCAAACCATCTATGGCATTGAGC
>JAYVFX010000787.1:0-9602 GCA_043772795.1 Deltaproteobacteria bacterium | reverse complement strand
CAGATTTACCATGTGCCTGCAAGCGGAACTTCTTTGCCTTCTGAGATTTGTTGTTCGCGCTAAGAAATCTGCAATGTTCTCTCGATTGAAGTACTATCTTACCCATCTCCTCGGTGCTGTGTGGACTATTAAGAATCGCACTGAGATGCTTGCGCTCCTGTTTGGGTTGTCTGCTGCAAAGCCAGTGGTACTCCGCTTTACAGATGGTACTCAGTTTAGGGTGCGTACGGCAATGGATGTATGGATTATCATTGAGACGTATATTGGGCGTACCTATGAACAGGATATCTTTGACATCCAGAGCGATTGGCTCATCATTGATATTGGTGCTGGGTTGGGCGAGTTTTCTATCACTGCTGCAAAGAAATGTCCCGAGGGAGTAGTGTATGCCTACGAACCGTTTAGAGAATCATTTGAACTGATGCAAGAGAATATCTTATTGAATGAAGTAGCTAATGTTGTGTCGTATCCGTACGGGGTTGGGAGGGAAGTTGGGCCTTTACGGTTGAACACCGCGTCTGGGAATCCTCCTTGGTATAACACGGTGATGAATGATAATTCCGTTGGAAAAGACGATACGATAGTTCAAGGAACTACTCTCGACGCAATATTTGAGGCTTCTCACATTGAAGAATGCAACTTACTAAAGATAGATTGCGAGGGCGGAGAGTATGATATTCTCTTTCATACTAATCCTTTCACATTGCAAAAAATTAAGAGCATATGTCTTGAATATCATGATGGCATAACTGAATTTGCTCACCCTGAGCTTGTGCGTTTTCTTGAGCGTAACGGTTTCTCGGTTATCGTGAAGCCTAATCCCGTCCACCGTCATATCGGCCTTTTATTTGCGTGGAGGAATTGCGACACCAGGCGCGCAACTTTGCGCCCCTCGCGTACGGCGTAGTTCGTTCCTCGGTCTTCCGGATAGATTTGGGCCATAGAAGCAATATACAGCCCTGTCAGGGGCGTCTCGTGCGGCGGAATGAGCTGACTATAGCGGCGCTCAACGATGGGTTGTGCGTACCGTGCCCGCCAGACGTGAAAGTCAAGAATCCAGTGGTGTTGGAAAGCCGGAAACATGCGCTGTAGCGCAGGAAGGGTATGTACTAACAGGTCGTGATTAGGCAGTGCGAAAAAGGGATCGGTCGCAGGGAGGTATTTGGAAAGATAAACGATATGGCGGCCGCTGTACGTAGCAACCGGCTCAAAATTGGTGTGCTCGATGACCCCGACAAAAGGAAATTGCGGATCATTCACGTTCAGCCAATAGGTATCCGAGAGTTTCCGATCGAGTTCCAAGACCAGACACACGTTTGCCAGATACCTGATCCGCCTCAGTTGCGTCACATATGTGGGCGCAACGTGTGGTGCAAGCAAGTCGGCGACAATGGGCAGTGCTGGGGTAGCAATGATTCCGTCGGCCGCGAGATATTCTCCGTTGGTTTCGACCCCGGTCACGCGCCCAGCGTTGACGGTAATCGCGTTGACTGGAGACTGCGTGCGTACTTGCCCACCTGCCTGCGTGATGTGTGTAGCTATTTGTTCTGCCAGGGAGGAAAAGCCACCGCGATAATAGGCGAGCTGTTCTTCCCCTTTCTTTCCTCGGCTTCCGCCACGAAGCTTCAGTTTATTCCAGAACCACACCGCGGAAATTTCTGGAGCGATGTCGCCAAACTTGCCGCGTAGCAACGGTTCCCACACAACCTCGTAAACCTTCTCTCCACCCATGCGTTTGAGCCACTCGACGGCGCTGAGTTCTTCTAGTTCGTGCCAGTCAGCCACACGTCGTGCACGCAAGGCCAAGAAACCAAGACGGAGACGGTCAATAACAGACAGTGGGGTGAAGCGTAGCAAATCAAGCGGAGTTGAAAGCTTGAAGAAGTTATGCACAGAGTACATCCCAGTCTTGGCTGGACGAAAGAGTATCTGCTGCTGGGTACCGAGTTCCTTGACCAACTGTGGGATATATTCATCATTGGTGAACCAATGGTGGTAAAATTTCTCCAGTCGCTCACCCATGACGCGAAAGCTGCCAGCTAAGCCGCCAATCTCTGGGTCTTGTTCGAGAAGAGTGACACGAACACCACGCTGGCTCAGTTCAAATCCTGCAGCTAAACCACAGAATCCAGCCCCAATAATTACGACATGCGGAACATTTTGCTTGCGCATGACTTGGCTTATGGGAGAACTCTGTGAGACTCTGATGCCTTGGTCCGTACATCAGCAGTGGGGAAACCGAGGCATTCTTTCACAAAATAGAGAGGACGGCGTTTCACTTCACCGTAGATGCGTCCCACATATTCGCCGATCACGCCGAGGAAAATGAGCTGGGTACCGCCAAGGAATAGTACAGCGATAAACAACAGTGTCCCCCCCGGAACCCAAATCTGAGTTGCGAGGCGGAGCACTAACGCATAGAAGATGCCGAGAATCGCCAGACTAGAAGCCGCCAAGCCAAGCCACGCTGCCAACCGCAAGGGGATCATCGAAAAAGAAACAATGCCATTCAGAGCCGCTCCTAGCATTTTGCTGAAGGGATACTTTGTCGTTCCAGCGGAACGCCGATCCCGTCGGTATACTACAGGTTCTTGATGGAAGCCTACCCAACTGACCATACCATGGACAAAACGGTCTCGTTCTGGCATCGACAGAAACGCATTGACGACACGTCGATCCATGAGACGGAAATAACCAGTATCGGGGGGAACCGGGACGTCTGAAAGCCGATTAAAAACACGGTAGAACGCCTTGGCCGTCCACAGTTTGAAACGCGTTTCTCCCTCGCGTTCCCGACGAACTCCGTATGCCACATCTACACCACTACGCCAGCGTTGCACCATCTCTAAGATGACTTCCGGGGAATCTTGGAGATCAGCATCAATAATGACGGCAGCATCGCCCACACTATTCTCCAGGCCTGCGGTGACTGCAACGTGCTGACCGAAATTGCGCGATAAGGATAGGACTCGCACACAGGCTTCAGTGGCTTGTAATTCCTTAAGTTTTGCCAAGGTCAGGTCGTCGCTGCAATCGTCGACATAAATCAGTTCAAAATCGATGTCGTCACGTGTACGTAGCACCTGCACCAAACGGCGGTGGGTGTTTTCGATCACTGCTTCCTCATTGAAGCACGGAATCACCACGGAAATCAGTGGAACAGCTCCTGTGAGGGGTTGCTGCTGACCATTACTGTTGGAGGTCACTTTGTGTTTCTACCTTTCCTGGTCCAGGTTGTTGCTCCAGAGGTTGGTTCGCCATCGTGTTGGTCGCTGCTTCGTTGCTCGTGAGCTGAAATTGCCACAGACGACCACCGAGATCACTTAAGTATAGCGTATTGGTGTGCTCGTCCCACGCCAGACCACTCGGTTGAATGCCGTCGGTACTGAGGTCGATGAAGTGTACCTGTGAGTCACGGATAATCCACAGCCCGGCGTTGGGAAGATCGGTTGCCAGCCACACATTCTGTTGGATCGCAACGACCTGAGGTCGCGAGTAATAGTCTGGCCACGCGTCTGGGAGTGGCACGATGCGCTGGACCTGGCCGGTGGTGTCAAGAAGTTGCAAACGATGGTTTCCGGTGTCTGCGACTAAAAGATGATCACCAACCCAGGTAATGCCTACTGGTTCGTCAAATTTGCCTGGTTCAGGACCTGCACTACCAATGATGTGTACATCGGGCATGGTCGGATCAGCAACGGCAATCCGTTTGTGACCTGTATCACTAATAGCAACACGTCCGTCTTGATGAACAGCAATGCCTCGCGGGCCATACCAACCATCGGGTAAAGAGAAGAGTGTACGTGAGGCCTGGGTTTGTAGGTCAAGGGTAAGAATACGGTGTTGCCACGTATCCGCAATGTAGAGATCGCCATGCAGACCCCAAGCAACCGCTTCAGGCGCACGCAGTTGCTTCTGGGTGCCAACCGTCTGTGCCAGGTTTCCTGCTGAGAAAAGCACGATGTGTGACAGTGCGGTATCGGTAACCGCAACACGATCTCCTGCAACCGTAACCCCCCTGGGTTCTACCAACCATCCTTCTCCCAGTACCTGGGTGTCCTTGATCTGCAGCACTGCGGCGAGTGCTGCTGGTGTCTCACCTACGCGTGAGCGGCTGTCTCCTGAGCCTGTGCGCCGGAACACTAAGACGTTGGATGCGCCAATTTTTGCCCACGGCCGGCGCTGCAATACATACCGCGCGAGATCAAATGGACTGGGTTGCTTCGCCTCCATCAACCACCACGCACGCAAGGGCAGGCTTTCTCGCTTATAGGATGGTCCGAGCTGGAGTTGGACAGCTTGCCCTTTCTCGAGATCGGTAATCACTAAGGGTGGTTGTACATCCTTGTTCACGGCGGACCACCAGACCGGGAGGTGTCGCCAATACCAGACGAGTGGCCAGGTACCTATTCCCTCTACTGCCGCAACAGGTTGTTCTTCTGTCTGTCGAGCAAACTCCAGCCCCGCTTTCGCGACATCACGAAACTCAGGGGTCGTTTGTACATAGGTGAGCGCTTCCACGTGCTGACGCCTGGGAGTGATTTCGTCGAGGAAAAAATTCGCAGAGAGTGTTGTCATGACAGTCGCACCCAGACCCAGAATGGCAAGCGTTCGACTCCACCAACAACCGTGAGGACCAAAGGTTCGAGCGAGTTGGGTTCCTGCGAGCGGGAAAACCCCCCAGATTTGATGGACTATTAACCAGGGAACTTTTTCTCCCAAGTAGGCGTACATGACGACAGAAGCGAGTGAAAACGTGCCCAGAAAGCCTTCGATTGGTCGTAACCGTTGGCGCCGGTGCCATAGCCAAATAGACGCAGCAAGCAACGGCAAGAATTCGTATAAGGTCAATCGTGGCAAGTAATACCACCACGGTCCGGCTACGCGCTCGATTTCGTGCTGCCCTGCCCAGTAGCGAATCGCAGTAATGGTAAACGACCAATCCTCGGGATACCGTAGAAAAACGGTGTACAGGAGAATCACAACCAGCAGAAAGACCTGTAGTGCCGTGGCAAGACCGATACGATGCTGCAAGAACCAGTGTCGAACATTGGCGAACGTAGTTTTCCAGCCATGATAGGAGGCGAAGAGGGCAAGAACGAGGACAACAAGAAAGGCCGTAACATAGGCATTTTCCTTGGTTGCCACGGCGAGCGCCGTCCAGGTACCAAGCCACACCCACGTACGCGAGGTGGGGCGGGTCGCTACGGTGTAGAAACAGACTAAAGCTGCCGAGGCAGTCAGGAGTTCCAAAATGTCCATGATCAAAAAACGACCGTAGTACAGAACTGACGGTGAGAGAGTGAGCAAGACGCCTGTCCACCAGGCTGCCCACTGACCTAAAGAACGCCGTAAACATGCGGCGATCAGAAGCAAGGAGACGCCTGAGAGTGCAATCGGCAAACGTGCAGTGAAGTCACTGTCACCGAAGAACGCATAGCTGGCAGCCGTCATGTAATACAACAGGGGACCATGGTACACAGGGTTGTAACGGTATGTTCCCTCGTGGAGCAGCTTATACGCTGCATGGGCATGAATCGCCTCGTCAGAATGGAAAGAACGTACCTCCAGGCCCCACAAGTGCAAAACCAGTGAGACTGCGGCGAGGAAAACCCAAGCTATGAGATGCGACCGTTGTGTCATCATTGGGGATGCGCAAAACTGAGTAGCACAGTTTCGCCGTGCTGGAAGGCAACGGTTCCAGCCGCGCGCAATTGGGTTAACGCCTCGCTCGGGTAGCGCTCTCGTTCAAGGGTTCCAATCACTACATAGTCGACCCCTGCCTCTCGGATCTGGTGCCGAATGACTTCCGGGTCTCCACTCGTATAAATAGCAGTCACAATTTTCCGACGGTCCTCTAAGCGAGGTCGTACCTGTGGCCCACGCCACACGCTTTCATGGTTTTCCCAACCCAAGTATGCCGGAACCCCAGCTGCCGCTGAGATACGCGCGTATCGTGAATATGCGTCTCCCACAGCTTCGATGACCGTTATTCCAGACGGTTGGCGACTCAAAAACTCGATCGCGGCTTGATCGTCAGCAGATAACCAAGCAAAACCATCAAGGCTGAGAGGTGCACGCCGCAGTTGTCCATACACAGCGATGAGGTGTGGAAGACTCATCGCCAACAACATTCCGATGACCAATCTGCGTGTGACAGGATGGCTGAGCCAGCGCTGCATCAGTACAGGCCAGGCTAAAGAAAGAAAAATCCACGCCTGGATATACGCCTTGAAAACGGTGTTCATACGGTGCAGGCGACTTCCGTACGGATCGACGACATAGACAATCTCGGGAATGAGAAACAGCCCTGTCCCTAAGCAGGCAAGTGCCAGGGCTGGTCGTTGCAGATTGGGTTCCGGATGGCTGGTTTCGGCGAACAACAAAGACAACAAAATCCCAAGGATCACAAGTGTCGGACGGCCAGTGACAATCGCAACGATCACCCCGGTGAC
This sequence comes from Deltaproteobacteria bacterium, assembly GCA_043772795.1. GTDB lineage: Bacteria > Desulfobacterota > Binatia > Bin18 > Bin18 > VGTJ01. Next base: position 3,147 of record JAYVFX010000787.1, on the reverse strand, counting down.
GAACAGGCTTAGGGCGATGAACCTGCCGACGTCTGCATCTGCCTGCCAGGTACGTACCGCAGAAAATGTCGCGCCACCGAGTGGAAGCAAGAATATGCCTGCATACAGGAACAACTCTGGCAGTATGGTGTGTGCTTGAACCACGGCAAGTTTATTATAGGGCGATGTATAGGTGAAAAAAAATGGAGCGGCTGCAAGCAGTGCACCAACGAGCAGTGGCAGCGCGAACAGCCACCTGTACCCTGGACGCTCCCACGGCCAGCGCCAGAGACCATCTCCAGTGATCAGAAGGAGGAGAACCGCGACAAAGGTAGGCAAGAATGCCCAAGGATTTGCCGCGCCAGTCAGACCGAGCAACACGGCGATCACTATCATCGACCACACTCGCGGTCCCTGTTGTCCTGTGGTGAGCGCGAGAAGGAGAGCGAGTAGCGTCATGGGAATAGACAATAGATGCGGATGCAGATCGCCGAGCCAAAAGCTGAACAAGGGAAATTCAGTAATCACATCCGCGTTTTGTCGTGAGGAGCGCCACAGATCGATTCGAGCAAAAGAATGAGTAAGCAAAAACTGCCGTAGGCCGTCGAACGTACCTGCGAAGACAGAGAGGAACGCTACGAGTGCTCCGCTCCATTGACTGTTTTGTGACAGTCGTGCTCCCAGTGCCCAAGCGAGAGAGAAGGTGATCCCCCCAAGCATGGCAACAATGAAATTATACGCATAAGCAACCGGAATGGCCGAGAGTTTGATGGGGAGCACCCACGGCAACGTACCCCAGTAGTAATAGGGCAGCGTCTCGCCAGCGAACCACATATCCGGTGGAGGGAAAGAGGGGGTTCTCAGGAGGGTCGTCAGGATCCCGAGATCCATAAGTTTCTCGGTACCTAGAATCTGCGCGTGCGGCAGCCGCATAAGCAGGACCAACGTGCTGCCCAGCAAAAATATGGTTTCTGCCCCAACCAGCGTACGCCACTCGCCGCGGTGGTGCAGAAACACCCAGAGTCCAAAGAGCGAGCCTGGGATAAGTATCGCTACTCCAACCGTTTGCCATTGCGTAATTCCTAGCACTCCAGCCCACCAGGCCGGATAGGTCACCATAAGCATGCCGACCATGCGTCCACCCAGCCAGGCTTCGTTCGTGCGGAGTCCGAATGCTATCAGCAGGAGAAAGCCTACAAGGCCAAAAGCGGCTACTATGACGTAGAAGGACAGGAAATCTATAGCCGGATTCAGTATTGGGGACATCGTAAAAAAAGAAAAAAGGCAATACTGCCCATCACGGGAGCAGTGTTGCCTTTAATGTATGAGCGCGCGTGGCTTCAATTTTCCTTTCTCCTTAAGGAAGAGGAAAGAAAAATGGCGCTCTGCAATCCATAGCTTGGTGTGTCTTCTCTATTATCAAGCAAACTCTTAACTGAGATCGTCGATGCAACCGATGGCTTCTTCGACAGCATCAATCAGGATCTGAGCATCTGGCGATGATATCTTCTTCGCACTGAGCAGGCCAACAACTTTTCCTTGAAAGCCAATAAGTTTTCCCAGTGCGCCATCAAATTTTCCTTCAGTGAGCTTGGCCAAGGCTTCTTGGAGTTTCTCCTCAAGCATGGCACGGTCTTTTACTGCAGTCTTGCCGCTAATTAAAACTCCAGCGAGATCGAGTTGGATTTCAATAATCCGCTGCTGGCACACTTGCAGCGGTGTTGGTGTATTCGTTGGTGTCGGGGTCGGAGTTGGCGTTTTGGTCGGGGTGTTGGTTGGAGTTGGAGTCGAGGGAAGAGGAGTGTTCGTCGGGGTGTTGGTTGGAGTTGGGGTTGGAGGGACTGGCGTATTTGTGGGCGTATTCGTCGACGTGGGCGTTGGAGGGACTGGCGTATTTGTGGGCGTATTCGTCGACGTGGGCGTATTCGTCGGCGTGGGCGTATCGGTCGGGGTGTTGGTCGGCAGGGGCGTATTCGTCGGCGTATTGGTCGGGATGCCAGTTGGGACCTCCGCCAGAGCAGATGTTGGCGTTGGAGATAAAGGTGACGATACCATCGCCAGTGCCCAAGCCACCAGACTTATGACCAAAAAGCCTGCAAGCGAAACGGTTAGCCGATACCCATCAGTTGGATTATTGGAAGGTGTTTGCTGAGAGTTCACAAGAATCTCCTAGTCGAAGAATTTCCGGGGCTAGCTCATGATGTCGGATAGTTACATCTCTTATCGAACATAAGGAAGTAAAGTCAAGCGAGTGACAGGGACAAAGCGGTTCTCAGAAGACGCTTGTAGAGATACTCTAGCGCTCATAACAATGGGCTGGTCTGCATCAGCACGCCATTATGAATTAAAAAGCTGCGGATGTAGTTTGCTTTCTGTCGGCGTTCGCCGCTACTGCCTGCGGCTTGCTGCTCGAACTCATTGATCTTGTCGGCATAGAATCGTCGGCCTTTGGCGCGAATCTTCTTGCCGCCGCCTTCGACATCCCGCAGGCAGTCATCGATAATTTCATCGGGCTGTTTTTCTACATGTGCGCAAAACTCGGCCAGAATCTGGACACGCTTCGCATCAGCCTCGGCTGAAACCCCCGATTGTTCGTGGACACCTTGCAGCCAGGTTTGGACGGTTTTCGCCTCCTCGAAGTTGGTACTCATAGCTTTATAGATTCCTCGGTTCCTTCAGTAGAAGCTGACTGAAACGGAGAATCGGTGAACCGGAGAATCGGAGATGAAGGAAAGGAGACTCTCTTTTTTGTCGCCGTTTCTCCCATTCTCCGTTTCCCCGTTTCTTCCTTCCTGCTAACTACTGAATACTGTCTACTGACTACTATTCCTCCGGCAACCCCAACATGCGACTGACTGCACGTACTTCCTCTTTACGCCACGGGAGTGGAGCAGGTTCTTGGATCATTTTCTGCGCTTGTAGCTGGGCGACAGTTTCTTCTGAGCCGCGGAACGGAGTGCCGTAGCGCCCTTCGTGGAAGAGTGATCCGAGAGGTGGTCGTGGTTGTTTGCGCTGTTTGCCCTGGCCTTGCTGGTCGTGGTGAGCTTGGGGGGGCGCCTGTTGGTGCGCGGGGGAGCGGGGGCCGTGGCGCTGCTGCGCCGGGTCGCGTCGCGCCGTCGTGGCCGCTGGGACTTGAGTGTGGTCAGCGCCATCGTGGCCTTGTTGCAC
>JAYVFX010000786.1:0-22293 GCA_043772795.1 Deltaproteobacteria bacterium | reverse complement strand
ATCAAAGTGATCCGCTTTCGCCGCAACTTTGGCCAGACCGCTGCTCTCGCTGCGGGGTTTGACTACGCTCACGGTGAGGTGATCGTATCGCTGGACGGGGATTTACAAAACGACCCGGATGACATTCCACGACTGATTGCCAAGCTCAATGAGGGCTATGATTTAGTCAATGGCTGGCGCCTCAATCGACAAGATCCCTTCCTGCATCGCCGACTTCCTTCATATCTTGCCAATCGGATCATTGGGTGGACGACGCGAGTGAAAATCCATGACTACGGCTGTACGCTCAAGGCCTTTCGCCATGAGGTGGCGAAGGGGCTGAAATTGTATGGTGAAATGCATCGCTTCATTCCCGCCCTGGTCGGAGATCTTGGGGCAAAGATTACCGAGATGCCAGTGACGCACCATGCACGTCAGCGGGGCATTTCAAAATACGGCCTCGCACGGACCCTGTGGGTGATTATTGATTTGGTGACGGTAAAGTTTCTCTCCAGCTATGCCACTCGTCCGAGCCATCTGTTTGGTTTTGTCGGCCTGCTGGCCTTATTATTAGGGGGTGGGATTACGACGCTCTTAGGCATTGAGCGTATTTTCTTTGGCATTGAACTGGCCGGAAGGCCGTTGTTGTGGCTCGGGATTTTATTGATTATTGTTGGCGTACAGTTCGTCTCGACTGGACTTTTAGGAGAGATGCTGGCGCGAACATATCATGAAAGCCAGCAAAAGCCTGTTTACGTCATCAAAGAAGTGCTAGAGTAAAAAGTACGAATGTGGCCACGCCATCCAGCATCGGAACGTGGTACAATGGAAACGATCTTCCTCGGCCAAAAACTCAAAAAATCCTGATACGCTGGCGAGCGAAGCGATCTTCTTGTTGATAGGAGAGTGCATGAAACTGTGTGTTGTTGGAACCGGATACGTTGGGCTCGTTTCCGGGACGTGTTTTGCCGAAGGCGGTAATGATGTTGTGTGTGTGGATATTGATGAACGTAAGATTGCTGATCTGCGCAATGGGAAGATTCCCATCTATGAACCGGGCTTAGAAGAACTTATTCGGCGTAATGTGAGCGATGGTCGCTTACGATTCACGACGGATCTTGCGGTGACAGTAAAAGATGCTCTCGTTTGCTTCATTGCCGTTGGTACCCCGCAGGACGACGATGGCTCGGCAGATTTGAGCATGGTGCTCAAAGCAACGGCTGACATTGCCAAAGCGATGCCCGGCTATCGTATCGTTGTGCTCAAGAGCACAGTGCCAGTCGGTACGGCCGATAAGGTGCGCGAAACCATGGCTGCCAACACGACGCATCCTTTTGATGTCGTGTCCAATCCGGAATTCCTCAAGGAAGGCGCAGCCGTAGAAGACTTCATGAAACCCGACCGGGTTGTGCTCGGCAGTAATAGCGATCGCGCTCTGTCGTTAATGAAAGAACTCTATGCGCCTTTTGTGCGGACGGAAAATCCCATCTTGGTAATGGATAACCGCAGTGCCGAAATGACCAAGTATGCCGCGAACGCATTCCTGGCGACGCGTATTTCGTTTATCAACCAAGTGGCGAATTTGTGTGAAAAAGCCGGTGCTGATGTGTCTGATGTCCGGCGGGGGATCGGGTTTGACCGCCGCATTGGCCACTACTTTTTGTTCCCAGGCGTAGGCTACGGTGGCTCGTGTTTTCCCAAAGACGTGCGTGCGGTGATTCGTACAGCAGAAGAGTATGACATGGACTTTTCGCTACTCAAAGAAGTTGAAGTCATCAATGAGAGGCAAAAAGAACTGTTGGTGAACAAAGTCCACGCTCGTTTTGGGAAAGATTTGCGCGGACGGAAGTTTGCGATCTGGGGTTTGGCCTTTAAGCCACGCACAGATGATATGCGTGAGGCCCCATCGATTGTCATTATCGAGGCCCTGTTGAAAGCCGGAGCTGAAATCGCTGTTCATGATCCAGAGGCGCTTGCTCGTGCGCGGGAAGTGTTTGGTGATCGTGTCTCGTATCATCGCGGGAATTATGATGCGCTGCCTGGGGCTGATGCGTTGTTAATCGTTACCGAATGGAATGAATTCCGCCGGCCCGACTTTGCGCGCGTCCGCGAACTCATGAAGTCGCCGATCATCTTCGATGGTCGCAACCTCTACGAACCAGCGGTGATGAAGCAAGAGGGATTCATGTACTACCCAATTGGCCGCTCCGCGGTGACGCAGTAAGGCAGCTATAGAAACGTTACTACAAGATGTGGAGTGAAAAAGGCAAAGAGCTTCGGCATCAGGTCCTCTCTCCCTTGGTGGGAGGGAGTCAGAGAGAGGGAGTAGTCACGGTGATCACCCTCTCCTGTGTCCTCTCCCCTCAAGGGAGAGGAGAAAACCGAGACACCGCTTAAGCCACATCTTGGTTGTTTTTCCATAGCTGGTCTGCAACTCGTATTACAGGAAGGATATTTTGTATGGCGCGTGTGTTGATTACTGGTGGGGCTGGATTCATTGGTTCCCATCTGTGCGAGCGGTTTCTCAATGAAGATGATGACGTCATTTGTGTCGATAATTTGATTACTGGCAATGCTGACAACATCGCCCACTTGTTCCCTAACAAACGCTTCTCCTTCATCCCTCAAGATGTGACAAACTATATCTACGTTAAGGGACCAGTCGATGCGATCTTGCACTTTGCCTCACCTGCGAGTCCGGTTGACTACCTCGAATTGCCAATTCAGACCCTGAAAGTCGGGTCGCTTGGCACCCACAAAGCCCTCGGCCTAGCGAAGGAGAAGAACGCTCGCTTTCTCCTTGCGTCAACCTCCGAAGTCTATGGCGACCCGTTAATCCATCCGCAGAAGGAAGACTACTGGGGGAATGTGAATCCAATTGGTCCGCGTGGCGTCTATGATGAAGCGAAGCGTTTTGCGGAAGCGATGACGATGGCCTACCGTCGCACGCATAAAGTAGAAACCCGCATCGTGCGGATTTTTAATACCTTCGGACCGCGTATGCGACTGCGTGATGGACGCGTAGTGCCGAACTTTATTGCGCAGGCGCTTCGTGGAGAGGATGTGACGGTATACGGGGATGGTGGGCAAACTCGCAGCTTCTGCTTTGTCAATGATTTAGTGGAAGGACTCGTGCGTTTGCTCCGCTCGGATCATGACGGGCCGGTGAACATTGGGAACCCACAGGAAATGTCAGTACTCAACTTTGCCAAGCTGATTATTCAGTTGACTGACAGCAAGAGCAAAATTGTGTTTAAGCCGTTACCGGTTGACGATCCGAAAGTCAGACAACCTGATATCACCCTGGCTCGGCGCGTGTTGAATAACTGGGAGCCTCGTGTCTCACTTGAAGACGGATTGCGACAAACGATCGCCTACTTTTCCGACAAAGTGCACAAAGGGTAAGCGCGAAGAGAGGGAGCCATGCGTATTTTAGTCACTGGTGGAGCCGGTTTTATTGGGTCACATGTTGTTGATACATATAGCAACGCTGGCCACGAAGTGTTTGTCGTTGACGACTTGTCGAGTGGCACGCGGGAGAATTTGCACCCCAAAGCCCATTTTGTCCAGGCTGATATTCAAGACCCTTCCGTACGGGAGTTGATTGTGCGCGAAAAAATTGAGGTGCTGAATCATCACGCTGCGCAAATGGATGTGCGGCGCTCGGTGGCAGACCCGCTTTTCGATGCACGCATCAACATCATGGGAATGTTGAACTTGCTCGAAGGGGCGCGGGAAGCTAGTGTCAAAAAGATTCTTTTTGCCTCTTCGGGAGGAACGGTCTCTGGAGAGCAGGAACACTTTCCTGCTGATGAGACTCATTCTACACAGCCAATCTGTCCGTACGGGGTAAGCAAACGGACTGGGGAGCACTATTTGCACTACTATCAGACCGAACATCATATTCCGTACGTAGCCCTCCGCTACGCGAATATTTATGGCCCACGGCAGAACCCACACGGAGAGGCTGGCGTCGTGGCGATTTTTACTACCCGGCTCTTGTCAGGTGAACAGCCGGTTATTAATGGCGACGGTAAACAAACTCGGGACTACGTTTTTGTTGGCGATGTTGCGCGCGCCAACCTTGCGGCATTGCAAGTCGACTTCACTGGTCCGATCAATATCGGCACTGGGATTGAGACTGACGTCAATGTGTTGTTCAATCACCTTCGCCGTTTCGCCGGTTCAGAGGCGCCAGAGAAACATGGTCCCGGCAAACCCGGAGAATCGCGGCGTAGTGTGTTAGCTGCAGGACGCGCAGCACAACTTCTCGGGTGGCGGCCCGAGGTCAAGATTGAGGACGGGCTGCGACAGACGGTCGAGTTCTTCCGTACACGGACACATGGACACTAATCACATTCGTAACTTTAGCATCATTGCTCACATTGATCACGGTAAATCCACACTGGCTGATAAGTTGTTATCCTCCACGGGGTCCATCAGTGAACGCGAGACTGGCGCTCAGTTTCTCGACACGATGGATTTGGAGCAGGAACGTGGCATCACCATCAAAGCGCGGACTGTGCGTTTGCGCTATCACGCCAAAAATGGGGAAGACTACTCCCTGAATCTGATCGATACTCCTGGACACGTCGATTTTTCCTACGAAGTGTCGCGCAGTCTCTCTGCCTGTGAAGGGGCGATTCTGGTGGTTGATGCGAGTCAAGGCGTTGAAGCGCAGACCCTCGCGAACGCCTACTTGGCACTCGATAATCACCTTGAATTACTACCAGTGATCAACAAGATCGATCTTCCCAGCGCTGAGCCTGAGCGCGTCCGCAAGGAAATCGAAGATATTATCGGACTTGATGGCAGTGACGCGGTGCTGGCGAGTGCGAAAGAAGGCCGCGGTATTACCGAGGTACTTGAAGGCATCGTGCGCGTCGTGCCGCCGCCCCAAGGAGACGTACAAGCGCCGCTCAAGGCGCTCCTCTTTGACAGTTGGTTTGATACGTATCAGGGAGCCGTCATTCTCGTGCGCATTTTTGATGGTGTTCTCCATCAGGGGATGACGATCCAGTTAATGTCGAGTGGGAAGCTGTATGAAGTACAGCGTGTGGGTGTGTTTGCCCCCAAGCCATTGGTGGTGACTTCCCTAGGTCCCGGTGAAGTCGGCTTTGTGATGGCAGGAATTAAGGACGTGACTGAAGCCCGCGTCGGCGATACCATTACCGACCCCGCGCAACCGACGGCTGCCCCGTTTCCCGGCTTCAAAGCCGCGAAGCCGATGGTGTTTGCTGGACTCTACCCAATTGAGCCGAATGAGTACGAGTCCTTGCGCGATGCTGTCGAAAAACTGCGGCTGAATGATGCTGCCTTTAGCTACGAGAAGGAAAGTTCGCTAGCTCTGGGTTTCGGCTTTCGCTGTGGATTCCTTGGCCTTCTGCACATGGAGATCGTCCAGGAACGTTTGGAACGCGAGTTCGGGTTAGATCTCATAACGACTACGCCCACGGTTGAATATCGTGTTGTGAAGTTAGATGGGGAGACCATCTTGGTCGCTAATCCGTCCTTATTGCCAACGGAACAAGAGATTGATCACCTGGAGGAGCCCTTTATCCTCGCGACGATTCACGTGCCGACTGAATATCTAGGCAATGTGCTTCAACTGTGTCAGGAACGACGCGGCATTCAACGTGATCTCAAGTATCCTGGGATGAATCGGGCAATGCTTCAGTATGAAATGCCGTTGAATGAAATCGTGATCGATTTCCACGATCGCCTGAAGTCCGTGAGCCGCGGGTATGCGTCTTTCGACTATGACTATCTTGATCTCCGACCGGCCAAACTGGCGAAACTCGATATTCGTATCAACGGTGACACCGTCGACGCGCTCTCAATGATCGTACATGAGGACCAGTCCTACCAGCGTGGCCGCGAGTTAACGCAAAAGATGCGCGAATTGATTCCGCGACAAATGTACGAAGTCGCCCTACAAGCATCCATCGGCGGTCGTATCATCGCTCGGGAAACAGTCAAAGCACTACGAAAGAACGTGACCGCGAAATGTTACGGCGGGGATATTACGCGTAAGAGAAAACTGCTAGAGAAACAAAAAGAGGGGAAACGGCGCATGAAACAAGTAGGCAAAGTGGAAGTTCCGCAAGAAGCTTTCCTTGCGCTGTTACGAGTCCGAGATTCTTAGCCTCGACCTCCAGAGTTTGCCGGTAAGGGGAAGCTGTGGGAAATAAACTGCCGACTATTGACGAATCGACTATTGCTGTTGACCAACGCGCCCAAGAGGCGAAACGCCCATCTCGCCAGGTGCAAACGAGCAAGCAAAAATCCGTTACGCGAGAGTATGCTGAAGCGCTGGCGGTTGCCCTACTGCTTGCTTTCTTCATTCGCAGCTTCATCGTCCAGGCGTTCAAGATTCCATCCGGGTCAATGCTTCCAACCTTACAAATTGGCGACCATATTCTGGTGAGCAAATTTCTCTATGGCCTTCGGTTGCCCTATCCGGTAGAGACGACCTTGTGGGAATGGGGGCAACCGAGCCGAGGCGATGTCATCGTGTTTATTTATCCGCGCGATCGGAGCAAAGACTTTATTAAACGGGTGATTGCTCTGGCGGGAGATTCGGTTGAGATCCGCCATAAAGGGGTTTACATTAACGGTACCAAAGTGGACGATCTTCATGCGACCTTTAAGTCTGGGGAGCAAGAAATTCCTGGACCGCGCGACAATCTGGGACCGCTCACCGTCCCGCCTCATAAACTGTTTGTTATGGGTGATAACCGTGATGAAAGTCATGACGGCCGTTTCTGGGGATTTGTTGATCTTGATGACGTCAAAGGAAAAGCCTTTCTCATCTATTGGTCATGGGACAGTGACGTGTCCTGGATCCGCTGGCGCCGCCTTGGAGATCTCATCCATTAGAAATGGAGAGGAGCGGCTATAGCCTGGTTGCCCGTGTCCGATATTCATAAATATTCACACACTCAAGGAGATATTGCAGCGCCGGTAACTTACTATGACCCGCTTTGAATCTTTACTACTGGCAACCGGCAAAGTGTCTACCGAGGATTTGCGCCGCGTACAGCACGTGCAGCAGCAACGGAGCGAATCCCTCGAACGTCTGCTTGTGGAACTTGGGTTCCTTTCAGAGGATGATCTCCTCGGGTTCCTCTCTGAGTACTACCAAGCGCCGATCCTCAACGCGCGTGACTTCCCGCAAACACCTCCCCCACTCAACAACATTAATCCTGGTTTTTTTCGTCAAGCCCGTATTTGTCCACTGGCCGTGCAAGATGGGCAGCTTGTTGTGGCGATGGTCGATCCGGGAGATTTCTACGTTGCCGAATCGCTACAGAAGGTGACAGGGCTTCGGCTGGTGCGTCGCCTGGCGCGAGAACGCGATATTCTTGAAGCGCTGAATATCTATTATGCGGACGGAGCGACCGATCCTGCCGAACGTAACGGTGAGGTAGAGGCCGGAGAAGTTGAGTATTTGCAAGATGATCAGGAAGATGTTGAACATCTCCGTGACCTCGCTAGTGAAGCTCCAGTTATTCGTTTGGTGAACACACTGATCGCGCGCGCGCTTGAACGTCGTGCCTCAGATATTCACATTGAGCCGTTTGAGAAAGAACTCCAGATACGGTACCGCATTGATGGAATTCTCCACGACGTAGAGGCGCCACCGCGTAAACTACAGGCTGCGTTGATTTCGCGCGTCAAACTGATGGCGAAACTCAATATTGCCGAACGCCGCTTGCCGCAAGACGGACGTATCAAGCTTCGCATGTTAGGGCGAGAAATTGACCTGCGCGTTTCGACATTGCCGACGTTATACGGCGAGAGCGTAGTCCTGCGTATCCTCGACCGCTCCAGCATTGTGGTGAGTCTTGAAACGTTGGGGTTTCCGACCGACACCATGGAAGAAGTTGAGCGCCAAATCGCACGCCCCTATGGCATGATTCTCGTCACCGGACCGACTGGCAGCGGGAAAACCACAACGCTATACGGCTCGCTTGATAAAATTAATTCGCCAGACAAGAAGATTATTACTATCGAAGACCCGGTTGAGTACCAACTCGCCGGCGTCAATCAGATCCATGTGAAACCGCAAATCGGGTTGACCTTTTCCAACGGTCTCCGTTCGATCGTGCGACAAGACCCCGATGTGATCATGATCGGTGAAATCCGTGATTACGAGACCGCTGAAATTGCGGTCCAAGCGGCGTTGACCGGTCATCTCGTCTTTTCCACACTCCATACCAATGATGCTGCTGGTGCGATTTCTCGCCTGCTTGAAATGGGAGTGGAAGATTATCTGCTTGCTTCGTCCCTCCTGGCGGTGATGGCCCAGCGACTGGTCCGTACGCTCTGTCCGCACTGTCGTCGTCCGATCGAAGGCGGCGTGCAGCTCAGCGATAATGGCAATCTTGCCAATGGAACAAACGGTACCCATGGTACACCACTGGCGGCCTATGAAGCGCGGGGTTGTGAAGCCTGCGATATGACCGGCTACCATGGCCGGAGCGGAATTTTCGAACTGCTGCTCATTAATGAAGGGGCGCGACAGTTGGTCTTGAAACACTCTTCGTCTGACATTATTAAGAATTTCGCCGTCACCCAAGGCATGCGCACTCTCCGTGAAGATGGGTGGCGCAAGGTGCGTGAAGGAACGACAACGGTCGCTGAGGTCCTGCGCGTGACGCAAGACGAATAGACAAACGATTGCTACGATCAGCCGTTAATGTCAAAGCAAGGGTGCAGCTTTCGTTGCCACAATTGCTATATGTGAAGAGACGACTTGTAGGTTCTTAAATCCGCAATCCCCAATCTACAATCCGCAATCGCCATGTCTGCTGACTACATTTCCTGGCTGCGTGATAAAATCGGCCCCCGTAAAACCCTCCTTGCCTATGCGACAGCGCTCATTCGTGATGCTGACGGTCGGCTGCTCTTTCAACGTCGCACTGATTTCGACTGGTGGGGATTACCAGGTGGTATTGTCGAGATTGGCGAAACCTTCAGTGAGTGCGCCGTACGGGAAACGCGGGAGGAAACCGGCTTACACGTCGAAGCCCGACGTTTGGTCGGACTCTACGCTGCACCGCAGTGGGATCTGCGTTACCCCAATGGAGATGAAGTCCAGCAGTTCTCTGTTGCGCTGGAATGTATCGTAACCGGTGGTGAACTTCATCCGGATGGGAATGAGTCCACGTTCAGCCAATTTTTCCCGCTTGAAAATCTGCCAGTGCCGTCCTCTCCGTGGTATATGGCAATGGTTGAGACGCTACGAACAAACACCAGCCCGTACTTTGACACACCGATAGTGACGTCATCGAATGACAGCTATTTGTGGCCGCTGCGCAAGGAGGTTGGTACGGATCGGATTGTGTTAATGACCGCGGGGGCGATTATTCAAGATTCGCAAGGTCGGGTGTTACTGGGGCTTCGGTCAGACAGCCGCACCTGGGGAATTCCGGCGGGCATTATGGAGTTAGGCGAAACACCGGCGGGAACAATCGTTCGGGAAGCGTATGAAGAACTACGTCTGCGTATTCGTCCGACCCAATTAGTCGGTGTCTTTACTGGGCCGGAAATGTTTCACACGTATCGTGACGGGAACCAAGTGCAGTTGGCAGCAGCGCTCTTCCGTGCGGAAATCGATGCAGGGACGCCCATCCCCGACGGTGTTGAGACGCTCGCTGCAGATTGGTTCGATCCTTGCGACCTTCCTGCTATGCCGCAGCGACATCACTATTTGTTGCGAATCGCCCTAGCACATCCAGAAGGCGGACAAGTAGGGTAGGGGCACAGGGTGCCAGAGTGGCGAATCTAATTCTTCTTGTGATCGTCAAATTTTATGAAGAAGGTTTTGCACTGCTCGGGCGGGCTGTGCTATAGGCTGACCCTATGGAAAAGAAAACAGTACGATTCTCGTTCATGGTGAGTGTTGTGTTGTGTTTGTTAAGCCTCTGGGTCGTGGTGCAGGGGAAGCAGATGCCTTTGTCGGCGATCCGTATGGAGGAGACACAGCCTGGGTGGCAAGAAACTCAGGCCGAGACAGAGCAAAAGACGGGTGCGGATACTGAAGCGCAACCGCGAGCAGCAGAGCAGAGCGCCAAGGATGGGATGGTATTAGTGCCAGCCGGAGAATTTACTATGGGCTGTCAGGACGGAGTCGATAGCGAATGCGAGGAGGATGAGAAGCCCCAACGACAGGTCAATGTGGTAGCGTTTCAGATCGACAAGATCGAGGTGACAGTGGAGGCGTATCGACAGTGTGTAGACGCGAAGCGCTGTACCGCGCCGGATACAAAAAGGGGTTCATGCAATTGGGGTGTCAGTGGGCGTGAGAAACACCCGATTAATTGTGTCGACTGGAACCAGGCGGAAGCGTTTTGTGCATGGGCAGGGAAGCGCTTGCCGACCAGTGCGGAATGGGAAAAAGCAGCACGTGGGACCGACGGACGTGTGTATCCGTCGGGAGATGCTTGGGATATTACCAAAGCCAATGTCTATGAAAGTTACGATGGGTATAAGGATACCGCCCCGGTGGGATCTTTTCCTGCTGGCGCCTCGCCGTATGGGGCGCTGGATATGGCGGGGAATGTGTGGGAATGGACGGCGGATTGGTATAGAGACGGGGAAACCCGTTTGATACGTGGAGGATCGTGGGCCGATTTACCACGCCGTGCCCGCACAACTCGTCGCCTTGGGACCCTGCCGATTAGCCGCAACGACGATATCGGCTTTCGCTGCGCTCAGCAGCCTTGACGCGGATAAAAAGCGCCTCCATCTATGGATGGTGGTGGTAAATGGGAGGGCGCGGATGCGGAGAACTCAGGGAGGAGTCTCTAAAAGATGTCCGCACGAAATTGAGTGTTGGCGAAGTGCAGCAAGTTGCGGCGGCATTGTATATGACACATGAATGAGAGTTCCCTTGTCACGCTGCGAAAGGGACAGTATGGTGGCAACGTTGGTCATTTTACTTGCTAAATCGAACCACAGAACATTCGTACACTTTACGCTCCGGCCCCGCGGGCGTGTCATTCTGAGCGCAGCGAAGAATCTCTCTGCGAGACCCTTCGTTTCACTCAGGGTGACAACTCTGGTGTGCCAATCTCCTGTGGTCTGATTTAGAGCAGGGGACGTATGGAGCAGCATTCCACACAAAATCAAAAACCGAGTCGATTATTGACGGCGAAGAACGGATTCATTCTGCATATCACTCCTCGTATGGGGCCAAAGAAAGTGACAATGGCAAAAACTGCCGGGCCACACCTTGTCTACGGTATTTCATACTCTGATCCCGAGCCAATACCGATGACGTTGAGTAATTAGGGAAGGGTGAGGGGTTACAGGGAACAGGGTGGATCAATACTAAGCCTTACTGCAGCGTATCGACCGGAAACAAAAATCCAGTCAATTTATCTACCTCACGAACACGTGGTTTGGGTCCAGAGCGAGGCGTTGGTGGTAACGCACGCGCGAGCGAGGTATTCGGCTGCGGCTCGACGCGGAATGCGGTACGAGCGGCCAATTTTGAGGGCAGGGATGTCGCCTTTGCGAATAAGCTCACGAACAAGGCGAGGGGAGACGGCGAATAAACAAGCGAGTTCTGTGACGGTATAAACTTTCGGGCGCATTCTTGTCTGATGATTACTCATACAGACTTCGACAAGCCTGCCCTCAACGGAATATAAGGGCTTCACACAAGCAGTTACGTTTCTTTGTTTCTTTTCGTACTTTTTTCAACCACGGGGCGTCTGAACGACGCCCCGCTCGGTTTCACGTCCGGCCCGCTTCCTCCCCCGGAGGCTCCTCTCCGCTACACACCCCCAACATTGCTGCCTCCGACCCCAAACCTGGAATCGCTATCTCCTCGGCGGTTACTTACGAGCAACCACTGGTCGCGCCACAGTTCAGACATTTGTAACACGACCCATTACGAATCATGATCGAGCCACAGTCGGCGCAGCTCGGTGCGTCAGCTTGTGACTGCCATGTCCTGCTCACGGGTGTGACTTGGAGTCCGTCAACAGAGGTTGACCGGAGAGAATCCTCGTGGGAGGAGTGAGCACCATTAACATACGCTACCGCTGCACCGTTGGTATGCGGTGCGGTAGTGCTGTTGAGCGTTGCCCTGGCTTCATCCGTATGACTTGGATGATGCGTCCGCTCGGTTTCACTCCGTGAGGATTCTCGCAGGCCGTTACCTTCCCCCAGGTTGGCGTCCTGGTTCTGTTCGGTTGGTAAGAAGCGGTTGCCTAAGAAGCGGAAGATGTAATCGGTGAGTGATTTCTCGTAGGGAATCTCTGAGTTTTTGGTAAACCCCGACGGTTCAAAACGGACATGGCCGAACTTGCTGACGAGGGCTTCGAGCGGTACGCCATACTGCAGCGCGAGCGAAGTCAACGTCGCGATACTGTCCATCAAGCCAGAGATCGTACTGCCTTCTTTTGCCATCTTAATGAAAATCTCACCGGGTGTTCTATCCTCATAAAACCCTACGTGGATGTACCCTTCGTGCCCGGCAATATCAAACTTGTGACAGATTGCATCACGATCATTCGGGAGGCGCCGGCGGATGGGCGTAGGTTCCGCAACGACTACTGGTACTGCCTGGTCAGCCTTCTTTTCCCCAGTGGTCAGCGGTTGGACGCGCTTACATCCGTCACGGTAGATTGCCACCGCTTTCAGTCCTAACCGCCAGGCTTCGAGGTACGCTTCAGTGATGTCTCCAACCGTGGCGTCGGTCGGCATGTTAATCGTTTTGGAAATCGCGCCGGAGAGGAACGGTTGTACCGCGCCCATCATGCGTAAATGTCCGAGGTAGTGAATCGACCGGCTTCCACGCGTGGGCTTGAAGGCACAATCGAATACCGGCAGATGTTCATTGCGGAGTTGAGGGGCACCTTCGATCGTTTCATGTTCGTCAATATATTCGACGATCGCTTGGCTCGCTTTACTATCGTAACCTAACCGTTTGAGTGCCCGCGGAACGGTATTGTTGACGATCTTCAACATGCCGCCGCCAACCAGACGCTTATATTTTATGAGTGCGATATCCGGCTCAACCCCAGTCGTGTCACAATCCATCATGAACGCGATAGTTCCAGTCGGCGCCAAAACACTGACCTGCGAATTGCGATAGCCACTCTTATGTCCGGCGGCTAAGGCTTCGTCCCAGGCTTTGCGCGCTTCCGACAAGAGGTCGAGTGGTACGAGTGAGGGATCAAGCTTGTGCGCATAAGTCCGATGCTTGTCGATAACCTCAAGCATCGGTTCGCAATTGACTGCGTACCCAGAGAATGGTCCCATCTGTTCAGCAACGCGGGCCGACTGCAAATAGGCCTCACCGGTCATCAGGGCGGTGATGGCTCCAGCGAATTGCCGACCAGCTTCTGAGTCGTACGGCAGCCCAAGCGACATCAACAACGCACCGAGGTTCGCGTATCCCAATCCAAGTTCACGAAACGCTTTGGCATTCTCCGTAATTTCGCTGGTGGGATAGCTTGAGTTATCGACGATGATGTCTTGCGCAGTAATGCTGATATCAACCGCGTGTTTAAACGATGCGGTATCAAACGAGCTATCCTCTTTGAGGAACTTCATCAGATTGAGCGAGGCAAGGTTGCACGCACTATCGTCAAGGTGCATATACTCGGAGTTGTGGATAAAGACCCCGGAAAAATCTGAAGCTTTTGAGGTCCCTGGGGATGGTGTGTGACTGGTGATAATAGCGAAATTGTGATGCGTATCGACTGTCCCATCGTAGACATCTTCGATGGCATCGAAGTCAACGGCAATTACCTTATGATTGTAGTGCGTGGCTTGCTCTACGAGGTCAGCGTCCGAAGCGAAGAACCGTTGGAGGGTGGTACGATAAGGAACATGTGATGCTCCCAAGGCATGCGCCGTATCGCGCAGAGTGTCCCAGCCGTCCAGCCGAATCTCATGTCCTGCGTCCAGTAATAGCCGTGCGGCCTTCAGGCTTTGATTGCGCAAGCTCTGTTCGCCAGCACGCCGTTTATCCTCTGGGCACGCAGCGGCAATCCCAGCCAATCGCAGTTTCTCTCGATGTTCAGGCGATGGTGAACGTCCTCGCCGTGACGCGCCGCCTTTTGCGCCAATCATCGCTAAGCCTAACTGGCTGTAACGGCAGGCCTGTGAACAGAAGATTTGTTCTTCTCGCGCCGTCACAAAGTTCTGGCGGCATGCAGGGCAACACCGCTCGTAGCGCTCTCCTGCCTCACGTCCCAAGCGTCGTCCTGCCTCTAGCGCTTTGGCCATCCATTGCTGCGTGCGAGCGGAAGCTTGGATATGTTGCTGAGGGTTATTCCACCGTTGAGCTGCTGCTGCTTGCATCCTCCCTCGTGTCTCGGGCGTGTGAGGCTTACCGTAGTGTGGGTTCTTTTCACCTCGTGTAGCCAAGGACAAGTGAGCCCGCCATTCCTCAGTCATGCAGCGTCGGGCCGGATTGTTATCTCCTAGCATCTGTTGACGATGGAGTGTCTGGTGTTCTTCCTCTGATAATAACTGTAGGTTATCAGGTTGATCGTTCAAGCTGTCGAAGTCTCGATGGTGGATATGGTAACCTTCGGGCTGTTTTCCATTCGCTGCTTCCCAGACCCAACGATACTGAACTTTCCAGCCCTCACCCGTATACACAAAGCGCCTCGCAGTGCGCCAGTTCGAGCGTTGTTGGATTTTCGAGTGAAATGGGTTCAGTGAATCTCCAGACTGGAGGTCTTTGACTTGCCGGTACGAACCGTCGCGGAGCATGATGAGATGGTCATCGGTTGCACGGAATGATGAACCGTCGTCCAGAGTCACACGATAGACCTGGGCGTCTCGACGTTTGATGCCGATGTTCCACATACGGCCAATGGTTGTTTTGCCTTCGCTATGATTCCACGTGTAGACAGGAACTTCTTGTCCAACGAGATCCTTTATCGGGACAGCATTCCGTCCATCAGCGACAGCGATACGTGTGTCTCCAGTAATACAGCACGGATTACTCGCATTAATCCTCCCAGTGTTCGGGCAGGTGTGCCACGCATTGATCGTGGTATCGAACTGCATACCTGGGTCACCACAGAACCAGGTCGCTTCTGCAAGTTTTTGTAGAAGATCACGAGCTTGTCCGGTTGTACAAATATCTCCTGTAGTGACATAACGAGTTGACCACGGGCGATTCTCAACCACCGCGTGCATAAAATCATCTGTGACCCGGACCGAGTTGTTGGCATTTTGGAAGAAGACAGAACCATAGGCTTCGCCGTCGATCGAGCTATCGTACCCAGCTTCGATCAGAGCCCAGGCCTTTTTCTCTTCTGCGGCTTTACACTGGACAAATTCTAGAATGTCTGGATGGTCAGCATCGAGCACCACCATCTTGGCGGCGCGACGGGTCTTACCGCCTGACTTGATAACCCCGGCTGAAGCGTCGGCCGCGCGCATGAACGACACAGGACCAGACGCCGTGCCACCGCCGGCCAAGCGTTCTTTTGACGAGCGGATACGTGAAAGATTAACACCTGAGCCTGAGCCGCCTTTGAAGATCACACCTTCTTTGCGGTACCAATCAAGGATAGAGTCCATCTTGTCATCGACGGAGAGGATGAAACACGCTGAGCACTGCGGGTGAGGCTCGACCCCGACATTGAACCAGACTGGGCTGTTGAATGCGAGTCGCTGTTCGACGAGGAGGTGCGTCAGTTCTTCGGCAAAGACCTGCGCATCTTCTTCGTTGGCGAAGTAGCTATCTTTGCGGCCCCAGTCGGTAATGGTATCAACCACACGGCTGATTAACTGCTTTACGCTGTGTTCACGTTGCGGCGTACTAAGCTGTCCACGAAAGTACTTGGATACGACAACATTGGTGGCGAGTTGGGACCACGACTTAGGAATTTCGACGTCGTGCTGCTCAAAAACCGTATCTCCTTTTTCTCCAGAGATCAGAGCGTTGCGTTTCTCCCATTCGACTTCAGCATACGGATGTATACCTGGACGGGTGAAGTACCGCTTAAAGCTGAGGCCATGACGCTTGCTTGAACTTGTTTCCTCAGTGCGCATAAGCTGTCCGTTTTCTGTATTGGCTTTCTTTCGCGCCTTTTCCGCCATACCCCTCCTCCCTCGCAGGATCTAATCTGCTGTTCAACGTAATGTGGATATAAGAATTGATACATACAAGATATAGTACTGTCAAGCAAAATAAGCTCCAGCCATTGTGGTGTGAGGGCTTGACTTTTTCTAGCGCAGATTTTTTGCAATGATTTGCAGCTGATGGAACGATCTGTCAAAAATTTTCCTTGGAAAGCGGCGTCTGACATCTTGTCAGGATTGGTCCCGCAACTCGCGAACCCGACCCGCTGGCGAGAGTACCAAGTGTGGGGGATCTGGGAAGAGGTGGTTGGAGAAGCGCTGGCGCGCAAAGCGCGGCCCAGTAAAATTCACAATGGGAAACTCTTTGTGACAGTGTCAAACTCTGCACTGATGCAGGAGCTACAATTTGTTAAGACGCGGGTGCGTGATCGCCTCAATGAGAAACTGGGTGCAGGAACAGTGAGAGAGCTACAGTTTTTCATTGGGCAGGTCCGCGATATTTCGCTACGTGAGCCGACGCCGCGTCAGTTGCCGATCCCGCCGTTTACTGAGTTGCGAATTCCGCCGTTAGCCAATCCCGAGCTGACGGCAGCCTTTGAGCGGATCCTCGAGGCCCGTCGTCGTCGCTTGACACGGAAAGGGCCCTCCCGTGGCTGAGTCAACTCCTCGTACTCCGGCAGTACAGATGAGCCGCATTTTTCGCAAAGCAGGAGTCTTTCTGTCTAAAGGACAGTTCGAGCAAGCGCTTGTTGTATTGCGAGAGGGTGAGGCGTTGGCGTTGTCTTTTGGCGATGAAGAGAAGTTAGCGTTGTTTCGTGAGGAGATAACGCGGTGTGATCAGAAATTGAAAGAGGGGTAGTGGTACAGTGTCACTCCTTGGATTGCAGCTTTCGCTGGAATGACGAAAACACCAAGTCCGTCATTCCGGGCAAGGCCGGAGGCCGCGACCCGGAATCCAAGAGAAAAATGGATTCCCGCTTGCGCGGGAATGACGGACCGCCCCGTTTCTTCATCCACGCATAGCGCTACGCGCTATGGGCGGCTCAGCATATAGCACCGGACGGTAGTGGTTATTCGGATAGGCTCTTCGTCTTCCGCTTACTTATTTCCCCATCGCTGAGAGATTGCTGGTCGTGAAGGTCGTGTCGGGAAAACCGAGTTGATATTCAGTGAAATACCCTTTGGACTGGAAATCTAAAAAAGTGGCGCGGTTCTGTCGTACGTCTTCGCTTACGTACCAGAAAGGATGGCGGACGGTCATGTCGCGGCCGGGCGTGTACGCCATCTTTTCCAGGAACATCTGGGTGCGCCAGTATTCCCCGGCGCGGTCGTACAACGTGGACCAATAAGCCCAGTATGCGGACTTATCGATATAAATAACCCGCCGACCGACGGCATAATATGGGTCTTTCGGTTCCGCTTCGACGATCCAGCACTTGCGCTTGGCTAACTTGAGCTTGGTTGGTGCCCAGGCCACCCCTTGCCAGTTGGGGTCTTCGTACCCGACCGTTACTTGTTCCTCAGGTGACCAGGTGATGCGAGCAACCTGGTTGAGAGGAATTTGTCCGCGGCTTTTGATCAAGCTCGGATCGGCTGCCAGCTTCTTTGGTGACTGCTCTCCTGCCACCATAGCCTTTTCGATGCCGTTAGGAGCGATGGGGACCAGCATGTCTTTCACCCCGACCAGTTTCCATTTCATATACTGGATCTTGCCGCCCCACCCGTACACATCATCGCGGGCGATGGTTGAGCCATATAACCCCTCTGACGAATTCGCGGCCGAGAGTCGACGCACACGGCGGATGCTGGGAACGAACGCGTACGTGGACTGCCATTTCTCTGGGTCGGTATGCCACCAGTTCATCGTGGCGACACCGACGACATCATAGGGACTCACCCCAAAGTTCATATCTTTCAGATAACAATCATCTGGATTATCGGTCGGCGGCCCGGAGGGGCGGCCAATGTTCCAGCGCGCGTAGGCACCGAACTCGACCGAGCGATCAAAGCCCGTTGGCGTGGCCCATTTGACCGCGAGAAACCATCGGTGGGGCTCGATGTGCTTAGCCCCACCGATGACCTTGCACCACTCAATTACAGGTCCCAGCCAACTGCCTCTTGACCTCAAGTTGAACTACTTCTCCGTTCGGGGAGGTATTGATGCAGCGGAACTCTTGAAAACAGTCGCCTTTTTTCCCCATGAGTACACAGGTTCGGTCTACCGTAATTCTGGGGAGCACGAGCGTCAGCGCCGCCGTTCCATCCTCATTCGCTGTTAAGGTGCCTGAAAAGTCAACTTCTATCGGGTTGGGGGCAGGACAGCCGGGGCCAGCGGCCGTGCACGCTGAGTTGATCGTCCCGTGTCCGGTCAATCCTCCCTTATCGTCCACGGAGAAGGCGGCAACTGAGGTGGTGGTGGCGCCCCCGAATCCAAGAAAGTTGATGTAGCTTACTTGACTGGCACTCCAGTGGCCACGCAGCGGGCTTTTTTTGTCAGCGGCGTGGACGTCGCGGACTGACGGCCCTATGACCAATAATATCGAGACGACCCCCCAGACTCGTAGTGAGTATAGCAACCTCTGCATAGTAAGATTCCTCCTTTTGATGCGTTACGTTCAAATCACCTCACCATCGGTATGCGCATAGCTTGTATTGAAGACACTCTCCAACATTCAAAGACATCACCTCCTTTCTTTTGTCCAGACAGCCAGCGTGAGGGCAGAACTGTTCATCAAGGTCTGACATGCATTGCCCTTTTTTGTGCGCCTCGATGACTAACAACGAGTGAATAAATAAATAATAACATAACATGTGGTAGACACCGAGAGGCGAATGGTAGTATTCCGGTGTCAGTTCGGTAGTATTTGGAGATCTCTATGAAAACCAGAAAAGAAATTGTTTTTCCCCCGTTTCGTTTAGACCCAACCAACGCCCAGCTGTGGTGCGAGGACGAGGTGATCATCATCCGACCCAAGACGTTTGATGTGTTGCGCTGTTTGGTTGAACGGGCGGGGCATTTGGTCACCAAAGAAGAAATCCTGGCCACCGTGTGGCCTGGCGCTACGGTCAGTAGCGCTGGCTTAAAACGCTACATTCAGGAGATTCGGGTCGCGTTAGGGGATAAGGCGCAAGGGCCTCGGTTTGTGGAGGCAGTGCCACGGCGCGGGTATCGCTTCATCGGCACGGTCGTCAGGAGTCAGGAAGTAGGAGGTGGGAGAGAAGAAGGGCAAATTGCTGTCCCCGACTCCGAATCTCCGACGCTGACCCATCAGCCCCTGCCGCTGCCCGACAAACCCTCAATTGTCGTGTTGCCCTTTACGAATCTGAGTGGGGATCCGACCCAGGAGTATTTCAGCGACGGTATTACCGAGGAGATCACCGCTACCCTCTCACGGATTTCCAGTCTTTTTGTCATCGCCCGTACGTCGGCCTTTGCTTACAAAGGCAAAGGCATCAAGGTCCAGGACATCAGCCGTGAACTGGGTGTACGCTACGTTTTGGAAGGCAGCATGCGCAAAGCGGACGACCAAATCCGTATTATTGCGCAATTGATTGACGCCACGACGGGAGGACACCTGTGGGCTGAGCACTACACCTATCTCCTCAAAGACATCTTTGCACTGCAAGATGAGATCGTACAGAAGATCGTGACGACGCTGAAGCTGCAGCTCACCGTACAGGAGCGTGGGTACCTCGAGCGCAAGACCACGGACAACCTGGATGCCTACGATACCTTCTTGCGCGGGATCGAGCTGTTTTCTCGCACAACCAAAGAGGCCAATGCCCAGGCGCGGCAAATGTTTGAGAAGGCCGTTGCGCTGGACCCGCAGTATGCCGAGGCGTACGTGATGCTGGGGATCACCTACTTGCTGGAGTGGCTCTGGCGCTGGAATGCGGACCCTCAGACCCTGGAACACGCGTTGGCACTGGCGCACCAGGCCCTTGCCTTAGACGACTCTTTGCCGAGAGCCCATTCGCTCTTGAGTCAAGTTCATGCGCAGAAACAGCAGTATGATCAAGCCATAGCGGAAGGGGCGCGGGCTATCCTCCTCGATCCCAACAATGATTTCAGCTGCAATCGACAAGGGGTGGTGCTGACCGTCGCGGGTAGGCCAGCCGAAGCCCTGCCTCTGATAGAGCAGGCCATGCGGCTTAACCCCCACTATCCGCCTTTCTACTTAGGGGACTTGGGCTGGACCTGCAACTTAACCGGGCGGCATGCCGAGGCGGTCGCCGCGCTGAAGGAAGCCACCAGGCGGGGTCCCACTCTGATGGCGCACTACTCCATCCTGGCTAACAGCTACATGCAGCAGTGGGCCGCTCAACAGGAGGCGGATTCCCACACGCTGGAGCAAGCGTTGGCGGCGGCGCAACGGACCACTACCCTGAATGATTCCTTCCCCCGGGGGCACGCGAGCTTGAGTATTGTCTATCTGTGGCAGAAGCAGTATGAGCAAGCTTTCACAGAGGGTGAGCGGGCCGTTGCCCTCGATCCCAACTTGGCTGAGGTCTCTGCGGTTCTGGCTGAGGTGCTGAGCCGGGTGGGCAGGTCGGAGGAAGCTATTGAGATGGCTGAGCAGACGTTGCGCCGCAAGCCCGACGTTGCAGATTTACACTTAATCAGAGTAGGCAATGCCTATTACTTTGCGGGGAAGCCTGAGGAGGCCATTGCCCCCCTGAAGCAATATCTCACCCGCTACCCAAACATTCTGGGCGTTCACCTAACCTTGGCAGCGGTCTACAATGAATTAGGCAAAGAAGCAGAGGCCCAAGCTGAAGCCGCGGAAGTGTTGCGGATTAATCCTCAGTTCTCGCTAGAGGTTCACAAAGAGAGAGTTCCGATCAAAGACATAGCGGTGTTAGAGTGGCACGTCGCGGCATTGCGCAAGGCAGGGCTGAAGTAAATGAAGAATGAAGAATTAAAAATGAAAGAAAGAGGCTGAAAGCTGAAGTGAGCAAAGGGCAGGGAGGACGCAACACGCATCAGACTCGTTGAAGATTACCAGATGTTATCAGAGATCTACAACTGGTTCACCGAAGGGTTTGATACAAAGGACTTGCAAGAGGCGAAGATGCTGGTGGAAGAATTGAGAAAGTGATGAAGGATTGACTTCGAGAAGGGAGTGCGATTTTCTGTCATTGCTATCTGATCAAAGAGGAGAACCGATGACCACAACCGAACAGCAGCAGATCGACACCCTCTTAGCGGGGCTCACGCACGAGGAACTGCTAACCCTAATCGAACGCATCGCGCGGCAATTCGGTCAGATCGACGAGCGGAAACCCCTTCCTTTGTATGGAATCTGGAAAGAGGCATTTCCGGAAGGAGCCGATATCGACAAAGATTTGCGAGAGATGCGGACCCATACGTATAGTGAACCTCAATGAGAGGTGATGGAAATATCCCTGTCTGCCCTTCGACCCTGCTCAGGACAGGCTTCGCTGCGTGTACCCGCTAGCAGAAATGAGACAAAAAGTATGAAAGACGAGGCTTTGTTGCAACGTATTACTGTTAATCCCGAAATCTTTGGTGGAAAACCAATCATTCGCGGCATGCGGATCTCAGTGGAATTGATCTTGAGTCTCCTCGCGCAGGGGGAAACCCCGGACGCAATTCTGGACGACTACCCAAACCTGGAACCTGAAGATATCCGCGCCAGCATTGCGTACGCGCACGCTGTGATTGCGCATGACTCTCTCGACGCAGTGCAGGTAATGGGCAAATGAAGTTTCTGGTTGATCGTTGCGCCGGTCGTCGGCTGGCTGAGTGGCTGCGGCAACAAGGCCACGAGGTGAGTGAAGCACGCGAACGTGGCCCTGATCCTGGAGATCTTACGCTGCTTACGTGGGCTGCAGGAGAAGGGCGGATTCTCGTGACTATCGATACGGACTTTGGCGCGCTACTTTTTGTCGAGAACATACCGCACGCTGGCCTTGTCCGGCTTCCTGATGTCCCCGCCGCGAAGCGCATTGAATTGATGGCGCAAGTGGTCGAGCGTTATACCCACGAGCTTGGGAGCGGAGCCATCATTACTGTTCGTGGTGGGAGAATCCGGGTTTCAAAGCCAGTGAAGACATAAGGTGGCGACAACAAGGCAAGCGCCACGAAGCTCACCAGATGTTATCTGCTATCTACAACTGGTTCACCGAGGGGTTTGATACGAAGGATTTGCAAGAGGCGAAGGCGTTGCTGGAGAGTCTAGAGTCTGGCGTCTAGGGTCTAGAGTCTGCACAATTCGAAAGGCAAAG
>JAYVFX010000785.1:0-3759 GCA_043772795.1 Deltaproteobacteria bacterium | reverse complement strand
TTTCCCCTCTTAGCTAGCAACGGCTTGGCCGGTTTCGATCACGGTAAAATGCGCGACCGCGACCTTCTCACCTTTTTGATTGGTGAAGTCGGTATCCATCACCACAAAAGTCATGGTCCCACCTCGCCCGCCGGTTTTCTCGAAGACATTGGCAACTTTCGTCACCGCAGTCAGTGAGTCACCCGCATATATCGGCTTGAAGTATTCAAATTCTTGCTCACCATGCAAAATACGCTGGGTGTCTAGTTGCACCCGCGGCTGCCCTTCCCCATCGTCCCAATGCGCAAACGTCACCAAGAACGTCGGTGGTGGCATGATACCGCCACGTTCCGCCTTTGCCTGATCTTCATCAAAATAGAGTGGATTACGATCTTTGATTGCTTTGGCAAATTCTCGAATTTTCCCAGCTTCGATCTTCATCACAACAGGTTTGCCAACTCTGCCAATATCACTTTTGTCTGCCATAATTTCCCCTCCTCTATCGTCGCCCGACCTCCAGGGGAAAAGGGTAAACGGGCAAAGGGAGAAACATAAAACTTGGGGAAAAAGGGACAATGGCGAAATGGGGAAAGGGGAAGGAACCTGCATTCTTTTTCTTTCCTTTTCGCCCTTTCGCCTTTTCGCCCAGTCTTATACTTTCGCCCTTTCACCTTTTCGCCTTTTACCCCTTTCGCCTGATTTTTTATTTCTAGACAGCAGGCATCTCCGCCAGTTGCGGCACATCCAACGTATACTGCGCGACAAGTTCGCGATTCCACGTCGCATCACCAAAAGTCACTTCCGATCCTTTGGCGCGCTTGAAGTAGATGTGCATGTCGTGTTCCCACGTAAACCCAATGCCACCGTGCACTTGGATACCTTCAGCGGTCACTTGCCGGAACGCATCGCTGCAGTACGCCTTCGCCATCGCGGCAGCTAATGGGGCTTCCGCAGTATTGTTCGACACTGCCCATGCCGCATAATAGGTCGCGGATTTGGCACTCTCGACCTGTACGAGCATATTGGCGCACTTGTGCTGAATCGCTTGGAATGAACCGATAGGCCGACCAAACTGCTCACGAATCTTGGCGTACTCGACGGTCATATCGAGCACTTTTTGTGCACCGCCACACATTTCTGCACACAAAGCGACTTTGCTACGGTCAAGAATTCGCTTCAAAGCGTCCCACCCTTGGCCCGCAACTCCCAACACCGCGTCTGAACCAATCTGCACTTTGTCAAACGTGACCTCGCAGAGTTTCCGTGTCTGATCCATAGTCTTGAGTAACCGCGTATTGACCCCTGCTTGTTGACGATCAATGGCAAACAACGTGATGCCCTCTGAAGTGCGCGCCGCACACACAATAACGTCAGCGACGTGCGCATCTGGTACGAACAGCTTCACCCCAGACAGACTATAGTTTTTCTTCCCTTTGCGTGGCTTTACGGTGATACCCTTTTCGTCCCAACGGGCATTCTCCTCAAGAAAAGCCAGTGTCGCTTTCGTTTTTCCCGCAGCAATACCAGGGAGATATCTCTGTTTTTGTTCTGTACTGCCAGATTCAAGGATGGCTAACCCACCTAAGCAGGTAGAAGAAAAGAATGGACCTGGAAGAGAAGCTTTCCCCATTTCTTCGAGCACCACGACAAGATCCACTATCGAGAGGCCAGCGCCGCCATATTCTTCTGGATAAATGAGACTCATCCATCCCAGTTCGGCCATCTTGTTCCACTGTTCGTCAGCATAGCCGCGATCCTCCTCCATCATCTGACGAACATAGGTCATCGGACATTCTTTACCCAAGAAATCAGCCGCAGATTTCCGCAGCAGCTCTTGTTCTTCGCTAAATCCAAAATCCATAGGTACCTCTCACTTGGCTGACAGCGACCCACTGATAGCCGCCAGTAGCCGCCAGCAAAATCTGACCATCCAGGCTCATAACGCGTCCCTCAGAAACAGACAAGGGGCGTAAAGCTCAAGCCTGCCCTCCTTTGGCCTTACGTATTGTTGGGGTTGCCAACCGTAGCCTTGGCGTTTCCTCAACACATCCCCTGTAATGGCTGGCTTTGACTTACTCTCTACTCATCACGTGGAGAGAGAATCGTCGCCTAGAGCGTCTCAGCCCGGCTTGCCACAGTTAAAAATCACGAACATTTTCCGTCACAACTGTCGCACCGGATCGAGCCGCACTAGCAGCAATCAGTCCGTCGCGAAAATGATCTTTGAAATTGAGTTGTCCCTGCTACCGAGGAATATGAAAGAGCACACGCCCAGCCAGAAGAAAATCCTCATGCTGGAGGGTGAGGATCTTTCCGTTTGTGTACAAATCTTTGTGGAGCGCGGTAAAAGCGCGTCGCGCTTCCTGGCTTTTGAAGCCAGCATGGAGTTCCATAACGACAACAGAACTCAGTAAGCGCCTCTGATGTCGAACTGCCTCGTTCAGAAATTGCCGATAGGGGCGATGCGACGACGCAGCGATAAAAATCGAGGAATCAACAATCAAGTTCACGATTGCACAGGGGATTGTTCTTGTGCGAGCGTATCCAGAAAACGGCTCAGCGAGCGTACGGTACGATGATTTTGCAAGGCTTCCTCAACAGCAATGCGAAGGGCTTCTTCTTCCGTCTTGGCTTTGAGTAGACGACGAAGTTCTTTGACCTTACGAGGATCAATTCCAGTCACGGATGGTGTAGGGGATACTTTTGCTCGTTTCGGCATCCAACTAACTCCATAACACTTATGCTCTCTCATGCGGTTGAAGATTCATTGAAGATTTCTATTATGTGCCGCATTGATTCATGGCCTTTCAATAGCTCAACCAGTTCGCGGCATTGAAAATCTGTTTGACATAGGTAATTCAGGATCAGGTATACGTCACGTGAGGTTAAGTCTTTCTTTTTCAGGAGAAACTGCTGAAACTGTTCTGTTGCTGCTTGGTCGGTTAGCAACACGATTAAAATCTCTCGTGGTTGCGCGATCACAAAGTCAAAGTTAAAGCCAGCAAAAATACGGTGAATTCTCTCGCTATTTTCTGATTTTCGAAGAAGTTAGCTAACGCTCGGGTGGTATACCCCCTTCAGTATCTCTTCATTGAGATCGCCGTGCGCGTTGAAGGTCGGATCCAAAGCTGATATTCTAGCAGTTCAAGAGCATTGGTCCAGAAACGAGGATCTAGAAAGTAACCAAGCTGTGGGGATTGTACCTGCACGTTTATCCGTTGTCCTCTTACGTGAGAATAAATCTTGTAATTGTTGGGGGCAAGAACACGGCCAAACACATAAGCTACGGCATTCCTCTATTACTACTGGCAGCAATTTGTCGCCATTGATAAGAGCATGTTCCTCAATTTATCAACCGCACAGTTTTTACCGCGAGGAACATCAAAATCCCTGAACGGGAATCCCGAATCGCATCCAGGCTCCTTTGCTGACGGTCCAGCTTGCGCTCAAGAACCTGGCGGAGTAACACTAGACACATAGTAAATAGAAAGTTTCGCTATGCCTATCGTGCACGCGCCAGTTCAACTTACGGTCGAACACCTGCTTGCCGCAGTTAAGCAGATGCCTCCCGCTGAGCTACATGAATTCGCGCAAGAGTTCGCCAAGTGGCAGAAGCACAATGGCACCCGCACGCACGAAGAGGCAAAGCTCCTTTCGTATATCAAGGAAAATTCTCGACTCCCAGCTACCGACCAGCGACGTTATGAACGTCTTCGCCGAAAACGTGAACGGACAGACCTTACTGAAAACGAATTTGCTGAATATCAATCGCTGATTCAG
>JAYVFX010000784.1:0-2754 GCA_043772795.1 Deltaproteobacteria bacterium | reverse complement strand
CCTTGCGTACCGATGAAGTGGCACGGAAAACGCGCCCTTCCTTCCCATTTCCCCTTTTCGCCCTTTCCCCATCACCAGGTTTTACTGTTTCAGCTGCATAAGGACTTCCGTTGCTTCACGAACAACATCTCGCACGATTTCTGCCGCCGGCTTGATGTCGTTAATCAAGCTACACGATTCGCCCGCATAGAGCGCTGTGCGTTCCATATTACCAGTAAAACCAGGCATTGGTGGAAACACACCGTACCGTGGCATCTCGACCGTCGTTCCGGCTATTTGCATCGTACCGTTGGCAGTTCCCTCACCCGACCGTTTGCCAGAGACAGGACGACCGGCAGCTTCCCACTCGTTGATTTCTCTATTGCGTAACACGCGGTGAGCTGCCTCCGGCCAGCCGACGTCAAAAAGCAGCGTGTAGACTGTATCATCGGCTTTGGCTCGGACAACGCGCTCCTTATAGGCACGAAAGACAAGAGTTTCTTCGCTACACAGGAAGCGCGTGCCCATCGATACGGCTTGTGCTCCAAGACTTAGCGCGGCAACAACACCTCTACCATTAGCGATACCGCCAGCCGCAATCACAGGGATAGGTTTTACCGCTTCAACGACAGCAGGAACAATCGTCGAAAGTGACGTCGTACTCTTCACATGACCACCGGATTCCACGCCTTGGGCAATAATCCCGTCTACTCCAGCGGCTGCGGCGGTCTTCGCCTCTTCGACAGAACCAACTTGAATAAACACTTTTGTTCCACGCTTATGGGCCTCTTCAACATACGGCTTGGGATCACCCCAGAAGAGGACAAGAAAAGGCACCTTTTCATCGAGACAAGCTTCAATCTGACCTTCTTGTAGCATCGGGAGAATAATGTTGACGCCGAACGGTTTGTTCGTCAGCGTGCGGAGCTGCTGAATTTGTTGACGAATGTAGCGAGCAGGCAATCCGCCCATTCCGAGCACTCCACCGCCACCAGCATTTGACACGGCCGCAACTAATTCCGGTCCGGCCATACCACCACCCATCCCAACGGAAAAAATTGGATATTCAATTCCTAGCTGTTGGCAAAGTGGAGTTTTCAGCATAATGCCTCCTGTAAAGGATTTGCAGGGTTTATGTCTCACGGGAGAGGGGAGAAATCAACTCGGGGAACTGTGAGGCTTGAGACTGGTAGGAAGAACTACATGCTGCTGGACGATTTCTTACCCGCATTCGCTTTCAATGAAGTGCATAGCATCACTATTCGCGCCTCGCCCGATCGTGTCTTTCATTCGATCAAAGATCTTACCCCTGTAGAGATTCCACTTCTCCGTCTCTTGTTTGCCATTCGCTCACTCCCAGCGCGTCTTGCCGGGAAAACAAGGAGGAGCGTCGAACACTCTCGGCCACTGTTACAACAGCTCTTGGGCAATGGCTTTATCCTTCTCGCTGAGTCGCCGAATCAAGAACTAGTACTCGGAACCATCGGACAGTTCTGGAAACTCACTGGCAATGTATCTGCCCGTATTGCAGAGCCTTCTGAGTTCCTCACCTTTAGTCATCCTGACTATGCCAAAGCAGCAATGAATTTTTCCCTCGAAGAAATACCAGGGGGTCAGATTATTACAGTCCGTACAGAAACGCGCATCTGCGTTCCTGATCCAGCTACACGAAAAAAGTTCGCGCGGTACTGGCGAATCATTTATCCAGCCAGTGCACTGATTCGCCGCATGTGGTTACGTGCCATCAAACGACGTGCGGAACAGGAGCTGCGGTAAGCTCTTTCTTTCCACTCACTTTCGCCAACACTGCTTCCAGCATTGGTCGCAGCAAAGCTAGGCGCTTGGCTTGAATCACCAGATCCCACGCCGGCTCGAATTTTTTCCACCCGGCGCTATAGCAAAAATGCTTGAGGCAATGCTTGACCGTCGCATGATTACGACTCGCCTCGACAATGGAACTCCAGGTATAGAATTCTTTATACGCCCAGTCATATCCCGCTTTTAGTTCTTCTGCCGAGAGTCTGCGAGTCTGGTAGACGACATGGCGCGTGTCATAGCGGTCCCAGTCACACGTCGTGATACGACCGGCTGCTTCCATCTTGGCGAAGAGCGCCGTGCCTGGGTACGGTGTGAGAATATGGAACGTTGCTGTGGTGATGCCATTGTCGATAGCCCAATCTACCGTGCGACGGAATACGCTGCGGTCATCATCATCGAGCCCAAAAACAAAGCTGCCATTAATCATGATGCCAAGGTCATCAAGTCGTCGAATTACGGCACGATAATCTTGCCCGAGGTTCTGCCGCTTATTGCTTTGTCTGAGGTTCGCTGGACTCAAGGACTCAAATCCGACGAAGAGACTGCGCAACCCAGCTTCCGCCGCTCGTTCAACCAGATCTCCTCGCAGGATTGAGTCCACTGTTGCTGCGCCCTGAAACAACCGTCCCATTCCACACATCCCGACAAATAGGGCGGCAGCAAACTTCTGATCACCAAACAGGTGATCATCAAGAAAATATAAATGACGCCCTGGCAGGCGCTCGATTTCTGCCAAAGCGTCATCAACGCGTTGGGTATAGAAAGATTTACCCCCCGCGAAGAATGCATCCTTGTAACAAAACTCGCAGTGATGAGGACATCCTCGTGTCACCACAATCGAGTTCGGTACCAGATAGAGTCCACGGTTGATGAGATCCCGTCGAATTGGCGGCAGGCGCTCAAGCGTACGTACAGAAGACGAGTAACACTTTTGCGGTTGGCCCAAGGCGAAGTCGC
>JAYVFX010000783.1:0-2537 GCA_043772795.1 Deltaproteobacteria bacterium | reverse complement strand
CATGCTACGATTTATCTTTGAGGAGTCTGCAAATATGACCAGAGAATACGTCACTCAAATCGACGGTGCCTATCGAATTACTGGGACACGAGTCTCCCTTGACTCTGTAGTGTATGCCTTTCTGGATGGTCAAACGGCGGAGAGTATTGCCCAGTCGTTTCCAGTACTGACGCTAGAGCAGGTATACGGAGCGGTCACTTTCTATCTCGCGTACCGACCTGAGATTGATGCGTATCTGAAACAGGGAGAGGTCGAGTTCGAAGCCCTTCGTCAAGCTGCACGCAAAGCAGATCTTATGTTCTACCAAAAGCTCGCAGACGCGAAACGGCGACGTCAGAGTTCAGCTCATGAAGATACGATTTCAAGCTGATGCCGATTTAAATCGGATTATAGTGCTGGCGACGATTCGCCGGGAACCAAGCATCGACTTTCTAACGGCAGACGCAATGGATCTCGCTGGCCGGAAAGACCCAGAAGTCTTAGCTATAGCGGCGAGAGAAGGACGAGTGCTTGTTTCACATGACCAGAAAACCATGCCACAGCACTTCGCCGACTTCATCCTACAGACATCCTGTCCTGGCATGTTGATCGTCCCGCAACACCTTCCCGTCGCGGCTGTCGTTGAAGACCTCCTACTCATCTGGTTCCTCACAGAAGCTGAGGAATGGGTAAATCGTATTCGCTATCTCCCGCTGTAAGAAAGTCGAGTGGGATCTGTCCGCTCGACTTTCCCCACCACCAGCACGTTCTGTGCTACATGTCACCATCTCCTCATCCATGCTACGATTCGCCTGTGAGGTGAGCTATGCCATTCGTCACACAAACAGCGATCGAAGCTTTGTCCCACGTGCCAGAAAACGGCAAAGCCGAAATCATCAACGGAGAACTGGTGCTTATGCCTCCTACTGGATTCCTCCCCAGTCGTTCCGCTGGTGCAGTGTATCGCAGTTTGCGTGATTATGCTCGCTGCACTCGTTCCGGGTATGCCATCTCAAGCAATACAGGCTTTCTCGTTAATTTATCTAACCGGCAATCCTTCAGTCCCGATGCTGCCTTTTATACGGGCGTTCCTACTGGCATGAAGTTTCTCACTGGTGCACCAGTCTTCGCTGTCGAAGTGAGGAGCGAAAATGACTACGGTCCACAAACAGAACGTGAAATGGCAGAAAAACGACGAGACTACTTCGCCGCAGGCACACTAGTTGTGTGGGACGTCGATTTGCTCAGTGTCGAGGTTGTCAAAGTGTACCGAGCGACTGATCCAGAAAATCCGACCGTCTACCGTCGAGGTAAGATGGCCGAAGCTGAGCCAGCCGTTCCAGGATGGCGCATGCCAGTTGATGAATTGTTTGTGTAAGGTCTCCAGACACACGAATCGGCAAGAGGAGTCTGCTAATATAGGCAAAGAATACGTCACGCAGATCGTAAGGGCTTGGTGATCCCACCAATTGCAGTAGGATAGGGTGATGTTGACCGCTCAAGACCTTCACGAGGCATTCACGGAACTTGGGTTACGCGCTCAGCGTGAAGGCAAGGTTATTGATCTCGCCATCTATGACGGATCAGCATTAATGTTGGCCTCGAATTTTCGCGTGACTACTCAAGATGTCGATGCCGTGGTCGATGGAGACCCAGAGACAATTACACGATTGACTGAAGCTATTGCCCGTGCGCGCAATTGGCCGAGTGACTGGCTAAATGACGGTGTACGGACTTATCTAAGTCCGCAGGTGAACGGCCTCCAAGAACATCATACGCTGTTCCGTGCCTACCCTTCTGAGCAGGCACCAGGATTGCGAGTCTTCGTACCCAGTCCTGAGTACCTGTTAGCCATGAAGCTAATGGCGATGCGCATCGATCCTGCTGGTGACAAAAGCGATATGGCCGACATTCTCAATCTACTTGATATCGTCGGATTCACCACAGAAGAAGAAGTTATCGCCTTCGCGGCGAGTTTTTATCCTGAGGCAAAATTAGTCCACGTTTGCGCTTCGGCCTCCGTACACTGTGGCGCAGCAAAGACAACCCAACACAGGAAGGACGCCATGCCACGCCCGTATACCTTGGCCGAAGTCGCTCGTCGCAGTAACGCGGGAGAAGACTTCAGCTTCCTCTTGCGTGAGTTTCTCGATGAATTTTACAGCGCCGTACACAAAGGCATGGCGGCAGATTACATTGCCGACGAGCCACCAGATTTGCCTGATTCCAGAGAGCATACCTCGCTTGGGGCTATCGGTGAACATCTAGCCCGTCGGTGGAACTTATCTATTCCACCGTGGACAGAAGACCCGTCGCGGTTTTTGCGTCGTCCGTATTTCACGACGGCCATTGAGGGGTTCAAGGCGTTGCTCATTGCTGAGAGCCCTAGCGCGTTCCGGCGGCGGTTAATCTTTACTGAAGCCGAGCCTTTGCGCCGGGCGAGGATGCCGAAAGCCATCCACTCTGGCCCATCTTCTTTTTCCTCGTAATACAGCGAGGATCACAAGCTGTCGCCTAAGGGCTACAATTTTAGATTTTCTCAACAACTCGAGAACATA
>JAYVFX010000782.1:0-2162 GCA_043772795.1 Deltaproteobacteria bacterium | reverse complement strand
TAATTTTCGCCTTCAGCGATCATCTATCAGCAAAAACATGTGCTGTCGAATGAGGACTGGGTAAGAGAGGACACAGTGGCGGAAACTTGGCAATAGGTCCTCCTGCTGAGTCCCACGCGCTGTTTCTCGTTGATTGATGAATGCGGCGGGCTGATTCCTTGGATGATGGGGAGTAGCCAAGTTTGGTAAGGCACCGGCCTTTGACGTCGGCATCCGCAGGTTCAAATCCTGCCTCCCCAGTGTTTTGTGTGGTCTTCTAGCAGGTGAGGAATACTATGCGGGACGCGCCACTGAAGATCTTTTCCGGAAACTCGAACTTGCCGTTGGCGAAAGAGATTTGTACCTACTTGGGAACGTCACTAGGTGCAGCTGACATTCGCAGATTTAGTGACGGAGAAATTGCGGTCGAGATCACTGAGAATGTACGTGGTGGCGATGTATTCGTTATGCAATCCATCTGTACGCCTGGCAACGACAACCTGATGGAGTTGCTGCTCATGCTTGATGCTTTTAAGCGAGCATCAGCAAACCGTATCACCGCGGTGATTCCCTACTATGGGTATGCACGACAGGACCGCAAAGTCGCCCCACGCGTGCCGATTAGTGCCAAGTTGGTCGCCGATCTGGTGACGGCCGCTGGCGCTTCGCGCGTGTTGACGGCTGAACTCCATGCCGGGCAGATTCAAGGGTTCTTTAATATCCCGGTGGACAATCTGTTTTCCGCACCAGTTTTATTGCCATATATTCGTTCTCGCATCGGTCGCCAGGAAGTCACGATTGTTTCTCCCGATGCGGGAGGTGTGGAGCGCGCCCGGGCTTTTGCCAAACGCTTAGGGTCATCGTTAGCCATTATCGATAAACGTCGAGCCCGCGAAGGTGAGTCGAAAATTCCAGGAAAGGCGAATGTCGATGTTGCCGAGATGAATATCATCGGTGATGTCGAAGGTCGGGTTGCTATCCTTGTCGACGACATGATTGATACGGCAGGGACACTGACGACCGCGGCCGCGGCTTTGCACGAGGCTGGCGCGCAAGCAGTTTTTGCGTGCTGTACGCATCCGATTCTTTCAGGGCCTGCGATTGAACGTATTCGTGGATCAGTGCTTGAGGAATTACTTGTGACTAATTCGATTCCCTTGCGGCCCGAGGCTCAGGGGGTGGAAAAGATCAAGGTTCTGTCATTGGCTCCTCTTATGGGTGAAGCAATCCGTCGTATTCATAACGAAGAATCGATTAGTTCTCTGTTTGTATAATGAGGGTGATATGGAAACAGTCATTTTGAAAGTTGAAGATCGTCAAGTAAAGAGTAAAGGGGATGCCGGGAGACTTCGACGTAGCGGGAAAGTCCTGGCTGTGTTTTACGGTCCAGGGAAAATGGGGGCCCCCCTCTGTGTCGATGCGCGGGAGTTTCGCTTGAAGCTGGACGGTCTTGAAGGCTCTCATCTAATTCAGCTGAATTCGCCTGGCTCTATAGTTAATGAGAAGCTGGCGCTGTTAAAAGAAGTTCAACGTCATCCGGTGACGAGCGTACCGATTCACATCGACTTCTACGAGATTGATGTAAATAAGCCGATTGAAGTAACGGTTCCGCTACATTTCATTGGCAAGGCGCAAGGGGTAACGGCTGGTGGCGTACTGCAATCTCTTCGTCGCGAAATTATCGTGGAATGTTTACCTCGGGAAATTCCTGAATTTATTGAGGTCGATGTTTCGCCACTCGCCCTCCATGCGTCGGTGCATATTTCTGAGGTACCGTTACCATCTGGTGTGAAGGCTGTGTATGAAACCGACGATCCTGTTGTGACAGTGTCTTCGCCAGTGGCGGCTGAAACGAAAACAACGACAGAAGGGGCTGAAGTGGCGGCGACGGCTGGAACGACGACGGCTCCCACACCAGCTGCAGCCGGAGCGCAAAAAGCAGAGAAAAAATAACCTGACAGTGAAAGGCGAAAGGGTGAAAGGGCGAAAAGGAAACAAAGAACAAATTGGTAATGTCTCGTCTCCTTTCCCCGTTTACCCCTTTGCCCATTTCGCCCAAGGTTCTGATATGCGTGTCATTATTGGCCTTGGAAATCCTGGTCCTGAATATCGAAAGACACGCCATAATGTTGGCTTTTGGGTAGTAAATACCCTCGCTGAACGCTGGGGTATTCGTCTTTCTC
>JAYVFX010000781.1:0-6067 GCA_043772795.1 Deltaproteobacteria bacterium | reverse complement strand
AAAACGGTACGACCACCGAGAGCTGTGGCTGGCTTTGCTGCCGCTGGTTCTTGGCATAGAACAACTGCACTTCCTGGATGACGGCGTCGATTTCGTCGGGCGAGAGATCGGGAAACACTGGTAGCGATATAATCTCCTGTGCGGCCTGCTCGGCGTGGGGGAACGAGAGTAACTGCCGGTAGTAGGTCTGCCAGGCGGGCTGCTGATGCAGGGGCGTTGGATAATGAATCCCGGTTTCAATTCCTCGCTCGTGTAAGTGAGCGCGCAGTGTAGCGCGCTTCTGCGTGCGGACGACGTACTGGTGGTACACTCCTGTTCGATTGTCACCTTCCCAGGGAAGCGTCACATCAAAAGCGGTGAACGCTTCGTTGTAGGCATGGGCAATAGCTCGTCGGCGCTGATTGCGCTCGTCAAGCATGGGTAGCTTGATACGGAGAACCGCCGCTTGCAACTCGTCCAGGCGACCGTTGGTTCCGTATAATCCGTGAACGTTCTTCTCTTCTTGTCCGTGTGCCCGTAGCAGGCGTAGCCGGCGAGCAATCGTTTCATTCGACGTTGCCACAAACCCTGCTTCTCCACACGCCCCGAGATTTTTTACCACACCGGCACTAAAGCACCCCACCGTGCCAAAGCTACCAACACGTTTCCCTTGATAGGTAGCGCCATGCGCATGCGAGCAGTCTTCGATCAGATGAATGCCGGATGTACGACAGATCTCCAACAACGGAGCGAGGTCAACAGGTAAGCCGTACATATGCACGACGAGCACGGCTTTCGTTTTGGACGTGAGTCGACGGCGAATCTGCTCCGGGGCTGGTCCCAAATCCCAAGGCTGGATATCCACCAGCACCGGTGTGGCCCTGAGCCACCACACGGCCTCGAGCGCTGCGATAAAAGCGTTGGCTGGGAGAATCACTTCATCTCCTTCACCTATCCCACAGGCTGCCAGCCCCAAGATCAACGCCTCGGTTCCCGAGGCGACGCCAACGACATGAGAAACACCTAAAAAAGTAGCCATTTCCTGCTCAAACAGGCGCACCTGGTCACCGTTGAGGAATTGTGGACGTGTCAATAACTGACGCCACTGCTCTATGATTGCCTCGCTGCGGGGACCAAGTTCACGAGTAAGATCTAATAACGGGATGCGCATCTGCTTGTCCTTCTCCTCTCCTCATCACCAATAGTGTTATCAGCGGTCGTTCCGTTCTTGTCGCTATTTTTTGCTTCTCAGCAGCCCTTCGTGCATAGGTATCTTTTCGCTATTACCCCTGGTGTTGGTCGAGCAACCACGGCAGCAGTTCGGGTTCGGCATACGCTCGCTTCCAGCACCGATGCCCCAGGTCTGCGTATTCGCTGTAACGTACGTTCGCTCCCAACGATCGGAGCGTGTTGAACATCTGGCGCGCCTCGGACACCGAGACCAGAGGATCTTTAGCGCCATGAAACATCCACACTGGGGTCCTGCCAATTTTTTGCGCGATGGCAGCGTAGAGATTGTCCACGGAGTCGCGTGCGCACGGCTGTCCTAGACAGGAAACTTCGTTGGGTAGACGAACGCTGCTAGCGATGGGCACCAGCGCGGCAAACATCCCAGGATGGGCTGTGGCTAGAGTCCAGACCCCGTAGCCACCCAGTGAATGCCCGACTAAATAGAGTCGATGTTCGTCGCCGTGAAACTCCTGGATCGTCTGCCTGAGAGCCTCCATCACCATAGTTTGCATGGCCGGCTCGTGCCACACGTGCGGCAATGGACATTGCGGAAACACAACCACAACCGGGAGGGGTGGCGTTGCATTGCGGAGGACGTTGCCAAATCCATGTCCGCCCTGGTGACCGCCTCTCCGTCCTTTACCGAGGCCGTGGAGAAACACGATGATCGGCCACGTCTGCTGTGCGTGCCACATCGGCGGAGCGGAGACGGTATAGCGATAGTTTTCTGCACCTACTGTGAGTGAACGCTCAAGGAAAGAGATCTGCGAAACTGGGCCGGGAGCTTGAGCCGGAGGCTCTTGAGCTGGAGGCTCATCCGCCTTGATGTTGTCGGCTGGGGAGTGGCACGACAGGAGACCGGACACTCCAAGTGTCATCATGATAATCACAAGGCAGATTTTCGCTGATCCTGGCAAATGGTCCGTCCTTTCTTCTGTACCGCGGGTCCAGGCGTCCTCACCGAACTGATGAACACGCCCACCTTAGCGTTTGTGCTTTGAAGAGCATTTTTCGCGCCAACAAACGCAGATGGGACAACGAGCTATTGTTTAGAAAAGGAACGTGAGCCAACGGGAAGGGCCGACACTTTGGTTAACCAATTTTGCAGACCTCTCGCCCTTTTTTGCAGCGCTGTGACACTGTGGCGGTTTCTACAGTGCTGACCAAACCCGCGCTTACAGCAGACCGTATTTCTTGAGTTTGTACCACAGGGCACGCTCGCTGATCTCGAGGAGCCGCGCCGCTTTGGTTCTATTGCCAGCAGCCTCTTGCAGCGCTTGGCTAATGAGTGTGCGCTCTATGCGTTCTATTGTTGGCGGCAACGCGAGTTGTCGGGCCGGGACCGCCGAGACCGGCGACGGTGCGGGCTCAGTCACGGCTGAGACTTCTGGAGGCAAATGCCGTGTGTCAATCAGCGCTCCACGACTGAGCACCAGCGCACGTTCCATGACGTTTTGCAGTTCGCGGACATTGCCAGGCCAAGCGTAGCTCTGTAAGCAGACCAGCGCCGCTGGTGAGACGGCAGAAGGCCCTTGGCCCGATCTCACTCCATGTTTCTCAAGCAAGTATTCAACCAGCAGCGGAACGTCGTCCAACCGTTGGCGGAGGGGAGGCAGGGTAATGGTGAAGACGTTGAGGCGATAAAACAGATCTTCCCGTAAGGTCCCGTTCTGTAACGCCTGTTGCACATCCTGGTTGGTGGCGGCAATCACGCGGATGTCAATCGAGATACTGCGGTTACCCCCGACGCGTTCGACTTCCCGTTCTTGTAAGACCCGCAGCAATTTCGCCTGTAACGGTGGGGGCAATTCGGCGACCTCGTCAAGAAAAATGGTCCCACCATCAGCGCGCTCAAACTTGCCGACCCGGTCTTGCAGTGCGCCAGTGAACGCTCCTTTACTGTGGCCAAACAGCTCGCTTTCCAACAGGTCACGGGGGATGGCCGCGCAGTTAATCGGCACAAAGAGTGCCTGGTGTCGCGGTGAGGCACGATGAATGGCCCGCGCAGCCAACTCTTTCCCGGTCCCACTTTCGCCAAGAATCAAGACACTTGTATCACT
Source organism: Deltaproteobacteria bacterium (assembly GCA_043772795.1). Lineage (GTDB taxonomy): Bacteria > Desulfobacterota > Binatia > Bin18 > Bin18 > VGTJ01. The sequence continues at coordinate 2,798 of JAYVFX010000781.1, read as the reverse complement.
ACTGGCCACTTGGCGGATCAGGTCATACTGCTGCTGCATGGCTGAGCTGCGCCCGATAAACTCTCCCCAGCCTTTTTCCACTTCTTCCCGCAAGAATTGATTCTCACGGTTGATGCGATCAAGCGCTAACGCGCGCGTGACCACCATTTCGACCGCTGCGACGTCGAACGGTCGCAGGATGTAGTCATGCGCCCCACTCTTCATGGCAGTGACCGCGCTTTCGATGGTCCCGTGTGCAGTCAAGATGATAATCGGCGCGTCGACCCCTTGCTCTCGCAGCGCAGTTAACAGCGCGAGCCCATCCATGCCCGGCATGCGCAAGTCGGTCATGACCAAGTCTAGCCGTGTTCCCTGCGCGAGTTTGAGTGCGTCTTGGCCATTGGCAGCCAGGACAACCTCATGTCCCATTGCTTTTAACATGATTTCTAAGACGCGCCGCATCTTCGGTTCGTCATCGACGACAAGTATACACCGTTGGCTCATACGGCTTCTCCTTCTGGTAAACAAAGAAAGATGCAGCGAAAGCAGGCACCACCAGAGGAACTCTCACTTATGGTGATCGTGCCGCTATGGGCTTTGATAATTTGCTGCACAACGGTCAGCCCCAATCCCATGCCCTCCTCACGAGTGGTGAAGAATGGGTCAAATATCCGCGGGCGTATCTCTGGAGGAATGCCTGGGCCGTTGTCTGCCACCTCAACGATCAGATGCTCGGCGTCCGTAGCGGTGCGTACGACGATCGCGCCGTCCTCAGGAAGAATCTGCAAAGCGTTGAGCACCAGATTGAGAATGACCTGCAGCAATTGCTCACCGTCACACAGCAGCGTCGACGGGGTGGCGTGAAGCTCGACCGTGAGGGCAATCTGGCGGCGCGCCGCGCGCTGCGTCAGTAACTCCAGAGCGTGCTCGATGATGGCGTGCACATCGCGCAGCGCAAATGCTGGCGGCTTGGGACGGGCAGACTCTAGTAACGTCGAAACGAGCCGATTGAGACGGTCGGTTTCGCTGACGACAAACCGCACCATCTCATGCCCCTGAGGACTGAGGTGGGGTTCTCTTTGTAGCATCTGAGCCGACGAGCGCAGGATACCAAGAGGCGTCCGCACTTCATGCGCCATCGTCGCCGCCATCTCACCGACGACGGCCAATTTCGCGGCGCGGATCAATTCCTCCCGCGAGCGTTCGAGATCGCGTACCATCTGGGTAAAGGCTTGAGTTAGCTCGCCCACCTCGCCACGGCCTACGGCAGGGGGCGCTTCTACCGCTCCCGCTCGCGCAAAGCGACGACTAAATTCTGCCAGCCGATGGATAGGGCGCGCCAGTGCACCGGCGATGAAAAAAGATGCCGCGACCGCCAAGGCACACGTAATAGTCAAGAACAGCACGAAGGAAAATTGCATATGTTGAATCGGCAAAAACGCTTGCGGTGTCGGTTGCAGCACCAGGGTCAACCAGCCGAATCCAGAGAAGCTGCGGTACCCGTGTGAATGCGCGTATCCCGTCAGGACTTCCGTGGTATCGAATGACCGGCCATCGACAGTGGTGACTCCGCGATCCACCAGTCGCTGTTGTTTCTGTGCGGACCACGACACCAGCGCAGAACTCTGAAGCAACCCGCGTTGTCGTGCCAGGGTTGACGCTGCAATGATGCGTCCTTCCTGGTCGAGCAAGAGCGCCATTCGTTGGGTCGCTGGTCCTTCTGATGCCTCTTGTTCCACTTGATCGAGAATGCGAAAGACCTCTGTCCAGTCAAAAGACGCAGATAGCGTGCCAAGGGTTGCTCCCTGGCGAAAGGAATCAGGAACCGCTGCCTGGATCAGCAAGTGAGCTGCTGAAGGAGCGAACGACAGTGGGTCAAGCCGCACGGTTCCCTTAGGAAGGGTCGCCGTTAACCATGCCGGTTGTGCGGGGACGTGCTGGCCCAAGAGATCCGGGTCGCTGGCGGCGACCACGCGGTCGTTCGCTGTACAGGCAAGCTGCTCATACACTTCATAGCCCGCTTTGAGGTCGGTGAGCAGATGCGAGATGCGTTTATCGAGGTCGCCGATGCGGATTTCTTGCATCACCTCGAGTTGGGTCCACGTCCGCACGTTTTCCAGTCGTTCAAAGAGCATCCAGTCGATCTGCGTCATCACTGCCGAGGCTTCGACGAGGAGGTTGCGAGCGATCTCCGTCTCCAGACCTTTGCGTGCTTGTCGAAACGAGAGGACTGTCAGCCCGGTCATCGGTAGGAGGCTGACCATAAGAAAAGATAACAGCAATGTTCTCCGGATCGTCATAGGCGTCCACCGCAACAGCGGCACTGTTCTCAGCACCTTGGTGGTACTTTGCCGCTTCCCTTATAAGCAGGTATACATTTTGCGTGCCGCACAGTCATACGGTCTTTTTACTATCGCGACCCTCTGTGAGGAACCATGAGATTCCCCGTCGTTGTTGTTGGTATGTTCTGCCTAATGGTGCTGGACGGCATGCTGTTGACGCGTTCCCTATCCGCATACGACCTGATGCCGCCAAGCCCGCAGTGGGAATATCATCTGGGGCAAGGACTGCGGGTCGGAAACTCAGGGCTGACGCTTGGCGGATATGGGAGCGTGCGGTATGAAGATTTGCACCGTCGTTCGCCACAACTGACGGTCAGTGCGTTAAGTGTGTTCCTGTCGTGGGAGACCGGAACGCGGGTGCGATTCTTTTCTGAGGTAGAGTTAGAGGATTTTACCGTGGCGCGAGGAGAGCATGCGTTTGGCGCGCGCCGTCATGGTATCGAGTTAGAGCGGTTATATGCCGATGTTTACCTCTTC
>JAYVFX010000780.1:0-5161 GCA_043772795.1 Deltaproteobacteria bacterium | reverse complement strand
GCTCGTCTCCATTTCCTGGCGCTTGTGGTCGGGGATTTAGCGGGTGCCTACAACGATATCGGCATCCGGCGCTGGTTCGATCGCGTGCGCACGCTCCTTGGCAATAAAACCCCGGCGCAACTCCTGACGCACAAATGGCAACCGGAAGACCCCGGACCGCAACAGGTACGCCAACTGGCACATGCCCTGGTAGCGTCTCCCACAACATGATCGGTTTCCGACACGCTGATCCACGGTTCCCTTTCTTGTGGGAAGATACGGATCAACCAGCGGCACGGTGGCACGCCACTGGCGAAGGGCCAGCCCATTATTTCTGTGATACCCCAGATGGCGCGTGGGCGGAATTCCTTCGCCACGAGGAAATCTCTGACCCTGAGGACCTGCTGACGATACGCCGGACGCTGTGGGCGGTCGATCTTGGCGACGAGCCCTCCCGCTCCGTCAATCTGCCAATGGAGACACTGACCGGCGGGTCGGAGACGTATGCCACATGCCAGGAAGAAGCACGGCGTCTCCGTCAAAAAGGAATACCTCGTCTTGTCGCACCCTCTGCTGCCCTGCTTCCCGGTGGCGCACAAGGCTGGCGGGTAGATGGTGGTTTACAGCCGGGACCATTACGAGACGGTCAGGTAATCGTCCTCTTTGGCCGTCGTCCGGACGTAGTTGGCTGGCCTGCCGCCAGAGAAGGCCGTCCCGGCGAAGAGCTGCTCGCGCGCGTGCGTCACTTTAGCAGGAGAAAGTAAAACTCGAGATCTCTACACACGAGAAATTCCCCAGGCGTAACGATTCGGCCTTGATGTTAAAGGCGCTACCGCCAGTGATAACAGCTTTCTCGGTAGACGAGTGAATACGATAATCCCACACGTCGCGTACCCCACAGAGTATGACACTCTGCGGAAACCGCTGTGGTCGCTGGGTGTACCCTGTGCGGAGCTGCCGTAACACCGCGATCAACGTGTCCCCCACTAACGAGTCGATCTCATCGATAAGGACAACCAGGGGCTTAGGATTGTGCTCAGCCCATCGGACCAGGACTTCATTCAGCGCAGCGTACGCTCCGCTTTGCTGGAGAATTGCGGACCATTGGCAGGTAGAAATTCATCATGCAATACGCTTTGGGCCTGATATGCGAGTTGACTCAAGATGGCTTGCATCGCCGCTGCCACATCCTCACGCACCAACTGTGCCAATTCAACGTTGACATACACACAGCAATACTGCCCCTGCGTGTTGAGGTAATCCATCAGCGCCAACAAGCACGAAGTCTTGCCGGTTTGTCGCGGCGCATGCAGCACGAAGTACTTCTTCTGTTCGATTAACGGCAAAATCTCGTCGAGCTTGATTCGTTCTAACGGCGAAAGACAGTTCGGTAATCATGCCGTTTTGCTCCCTTTCCTTCGCAAGAGGGTTCCTTCCTCTTTACGTTCCCCGCGTTCCGTTTTACGTTCTCCTTCATGCTCCTTAATGAAATTCACGGCCAAGATGCCGCGATAGCAACACTGCGCAATGCGCTGTCTCGTGATCGTTTGGCCCATGCCTACCTTTTCGTTGGACCAGCAGGGGTGGGAAAGAAGCAAGCGGCGCTCGCACTCACTCGTGCAGCTCTCTGTAGCCTACATCCAGGAGAGGGATGCGAAACGTGCAATAACTGCGTCATGGTCAGAGCACGTACACATCCGGACGTACGGCTCGTTGCGCCGGAAGCAGGAAAACATTCGGTGACTATCGAACAAATTCGCGAGTTGCAGCGACTCCTCAGCCTACGCCCAGTCCAAGGAAAAAAGAAAGTCGCGATTGTTGAAGAGGCACACCTCCTCACCCCTGCAGCCCAAAGTGCATTACTCAAGCTTGTCGAAGAGCCATCTGGAGATGCATTGCTCATGCTCTTGACCCTGAACTCCGCAACCTTGTCGCGACCACTGCTCTCGCGCTGCCAAGAGGTGCGGTTCACAGCATTATCGACTTCGGTGATCGAGACGTTGCTTACGCAAGGGCATGGGAAAGACAATGAGACCGCGCAAGCGCTCGCACTGTATAGTCGCGGAAGTATCGGACGAGCGCTCGTCCTCGACCCGCAGCTTTTCACGGAAGAACGACGGTATGTTGAGGAAGAACTACAGAAGCTCAGTGGTACATCGTTTACTGACCTCTCCCGCTTTGCGGAATGGCTGGTTGCCAATCGGGTGAAGAAGTCGGCCAAGAACAGTGACGCCGCAGCAGAGCTCGCAACCGGTGGTGATCGGCTTGAGCTGGTATTGTCCTGGTACGAGGAAGTGTTCCGCTATTCGGTTCTTGGTGCGGAGGGGGTCGTCCGTCATCAGACGTGTTTGTTGGCTATTACCGAGATGGCATTCCGTCTCGGCGTAGAGGGGGCTCTGCAACAGCTCACGATCGTCTATGATACGCTGCAAGCGCTGGGACGGAACGCAAACCGTCAGTTAGCGGTTGAAGATATGTTGTTGCAACTTGCGAGATGAGGGCTAGGGGTTGGGGGTTAGGGGCTGGTGAAGAATAAAATTCACGGATCACGCTTTTATTACGCTTTACGTTTTATGCTGATGCATCACCCACCACGTTTCACGTTTTTAGCCTAACTCCCAACCCCCGACCCCAAGAGGTTCTATGCCACAGACCTATATTACGACGCCAATTTACTACGTGAACGGTGATCCGCATCTCGGCAGTGCCTATACGATGATCATCACCGATACTCTCGCCCGCTATTATCGTGCGCACGGGTGGGAAACTTTTTATCTCACTGGCACTGACGAACACGGCAGCAAGATTGCCGAAGCTGCCGCTCAAGCCGGAGTCTCACCCAAGGAGTTTACTGATCGGGTGAGCGCATCGTTTCGTGCAGCATGGGATATGTGCGACATCACCTACGATCACTTCATTCGCACGACTGATCCGTATCACATTCGTTACGTGCAGGAGTTTCTTACCAAAGTACACGATGCGGGTGATATTTATTTTCATCGCTACGGCGGACTCTATTGTGTTGGGTGTGAGCGTTTTTACACGCCCAAAGAACTGCGCGATGGCAAGTGTCCGGATCATCTCACTGAGCCTACCCTAATCGAGGAGGAAAATTATTTCTTCCGTATGAGTAAGTACCAGGAACGCCTGCTCCGCCATATCGAAGCCAACCCGAATTTTATTCGTCCCGAAGGGTTCAAGAACGAAGTTATCGGCATGTTGCGTGATGAGAATCTTGGTGACCTATGCATCTCCCGTCCGAAGAGCCGCCTAACGTGGGGCATCGAGTTACCGTTCGATCAACGCTATGTCACGTATGTATGGTTTGATGCGCTTATCAACTACATCAGCGGCCTAAAATACAAAGGCGAAGACGTCTTCGAGAAATTCTGGCCTGTCGCGCAACACGTCATCGGTAAAGATATTCTCAAACCGCATGGCGTGTTTTGGCCGACGATGCTGATGTCGGCTGGTCTGCCGCTATACAAGCATCTCAACGTGCATGGCTTCTGGACGGTTGAAGGACAAAAGATGTCCAAGAGCCTTGGCAATGTGATCTCACCGTTGGAGATGAAAGAAAAGATCGGGCTCGACGCCTTTCGTTACTTCCTGTTGCGCGAAAGCGTCTTCGGTCAAGATGCCGATTTTCGCCAAGAAAACCTCACCAATCGTTACAACGGCGATCTCGCCAACAACCTCGGCAACCTCGTCAGTCGCACGTTAGCGATGCAGGATCGGTACTTCAAAGGGGTGGTACAACCGCTCAGTACCCCGACGCCGGAAATCGACCAACGCCTGGCAGCAGCCTTTGCTCACGCCACTAGAGAAGTAGAGACCCATGTTGGCAACTTGGTGCTGAATCGTGCCTTGGAAGCGATCTTCCGCGCAACCAACGAGGCCAACAAATACATCACCGAAACAGCGCCGTTCACACTCGCCAAAGATCCAGCGCAAATGCCGCGCGTTGGAGCCGTACTTCACAATCTTCTGGAAGCGTTACGCGTTGCCGCTCAGTTACTCACGCCGTTCTTGCCGGAAACCAGTAGTAAACTGCTGACGTTACTGAATCTTCCCAAAGAACAGTGGAATAATTATAGTTTGCCTTGGGGCCAGACTTTTCCTGCCGGACATCAGGTAGAGAAATCACAAGCTCTCTTCCCGCGCTTACCATGATACTCGCAGATTCGCATTGTCATTTAACCGACGCCAAGTTCGACGCTGACCGCGATGCCATGCTCGCCCGTGCACGAGAGACAGGGGTGTCGCGCTTCATCGTCATCGGTGCCAACGGCGACTTCGTTCATAACGAGAAAGCCGTCGCGCTTGCCCAAGCACATGAGGATGTGTTTGCCGTCGTCGGTGTCCATCCCCACGATGCCAAAAGTATCACCGATGAGACGTATGTTTGCTTGCGCGCACTGGCGCAACAGTCCAAAGTCATCGGTCTAGGTGAGACTGGTCTCGATTTTTACTACGACAATTCCCCGCGTGAAGAGCAGCGCTTGCACTTTCGTAAATTTATTCGCCTCGCCCGTGAGTTGCAGTTGCCGTTATCGATGCATGTGCGGGATGCCTATCCAGAGGCAGCGCAGATTTTACAGGAAGAAGGTGAAGGACAGATTCCTGGCGTGATGCACTGTTTCACTGGCAGTGCAGAAGAAGCAACGGCGCTCCTTGAGCTCGGCCTGTATATTTCCTTCAGCGGTATTGTCACCTTCAAGAGCGCAGCTAACCTGCGCGAGGTCGCGCGTCAGGTTCCTCTGGATCGTTTGTTGATTGAGACTGATTGCCCGCTTCTAGCTCCGCTCCCGTATCGTGGCAAACGCAACGAGCCGGCCTATGTCGTCCAGGTCGCCAAGGGGATTGCTGAGGTGAAGGGAATTTCAGTGGAAGAGATCGGTGAATCTGCCTGGCAGAATACGAAGATGCTCTTCCGTTGTTAGACTCTTGTGCCGGGGGTTAAAACCCCCGGCTACCTTCACCAGCCCCGCTGGGGCTGATCGACACGCCCCAGCGGGGCGTTTGAGGCAATACTGTTCGGCACAAATTTTGGCGTTGCGCAAAGTGTCCTTCCTCATTCCCTCACGGCAAACGCGCTTCAAGTGCTGTAAAAACCAAGGAGTTGCATCAGGTAGGGAAGAGACCACCCCGCGCGCTTGCGGTTGACTTTCAGCGAGCTTTT
>JAYVFX010000779.1:0-5201 GCA_043772795.1 Deltaproteobacteria bacterium | reverse complement strand
GGTGTCGACCGTCGCAAGCGTGGATACTTTGTCTCCAGTTCTTTGAGCCCCTTTTGCACCGCAGTGGAAGCATACTCTTGAAAGCGCGAGTCGAGTGAGGACAGTACACGGAGGCCAGCCGTCGCCAGTGTACTCTCGGGGAATTGCTCTGCCAGGGCTTTCCTAATGAAGTCCGCAAAATATGGCGCGTTATTATCTTCGGGAGGAGGGGTTCGTGGAACGATTTTCTCCTTGAGTGCGGCGTCGTATTCTTCTCCGCCGATGTCACCAAACTCACGCATACGCTGTAAGACATAATTCCGTCGTGGAATGATGCGCTCTGGATGGCGTAGTGGAGAATAAGTATTCGGAGACTTCACCATCCCCGCCAACACCGCAACTTCTGCCAAAGTCAAGTCGCGCGGCTCTTTCCCGAAATAGACCCGCGCGGCCTCCCACATCCCAAAAATACCCTTTGCACCGATCTGTCCGAGATAGATTTCATTGAGATAGTTCTCAAGAATTTCGAGCTTAGAATAATGCATTTCGACGATCGCTGCCATGCAGATTTCAACGATCTTACGTTTCAGGGTTTTTTCTTGCGAGAGAAAAAAATTCTTCACTAACTGTTGGGTCAACGTACTTCCGCCTTGCACCGAGCGGCGTGCCAAAAGATTGGCCCGAATGGCGCCAAGAATTCGCCAGAGGTCAACCCCTTCATGTTCAAAGAACCGGTGATCTTCAGCAGCAAGCAACGCCTTCACGAGTAGAGAGGGAACATCATAGAGCTTAATGACGCGTCGCTCTCCCGCGGCGCGATCATAGACACCCGCGATAACCTCCGGTTCCAATTCGATAAAAGGTAGCGTCGTACCCTCATCGAGATCAGCAAGACGTTCAATCCGCCCGTCGCGAATAAGAAGAGTGACCTGCTGCCCCTGCCCGGACACTGGCGCAAAAGGGGAGTCTCGGAGCGATAACTGGAGACTCCCTACTTTTTCGTCGTAATGATATTCTCCCCGTGCTTGAACAGCGCCACCGACAGGGCGGTAATCAAGTCGCGCAAGGTGAGCAAAAAGTTTGACCGCTCCAACCTCGACACCCGGATACAGCAACAGAGGTTCCGCATAAATTTTCGACGGGACTTCCCATTGATGTGAGGAAAACCGGGTAACAACCTCGCTCTCAAGTTCACGATAGAATCGCCATCCGACGATAGTCGCGAGCAACAGCACAAGGGGAAATGCCGCCAATGCACTTCCCCACAATATCCGACGCATGATTTCTCTAAGATCTCAATTCTCTTCCACAACGCAGGTACGGGTGGGCAGCATGCTCCCCTTAACACGAAGAACAAAAGAGGGCTTGAGATTCTTTCTTTCGGTCGCTTAGCGACCTTTTTTTGCTAAATCAACATACCGCATACGGAGATCGAACAGTGCACTCTCCAACATTGCTGCTTCTCCTGCATCTAGGTTGCCTTTCGTTTTTTGTTGCAGCATAGCAAGCACCTCAATCATCTGCTGCGCAGCTAAGAGATCCGTGTGGGTAGGTTGCCCTGGCGCTGGTGGTATCTCTCCCATGTACATTAACGCTTGCGTACTCAGACCGAGAATGAAGCTCGCAAATGAAATCTCCACGTTAGGAGAGGGAGCTCGCTCACTTTTCGTCTGGCTCTTGGTCTGACTGGGTGCTGGAGACTCCTGTTGCGGAACTGCTTGTCCCTCCGACTTTTCCGTTGCCTCGGTATCACGAGGCTCACCCGTCTCTGGCGAAAACCGCCTACGATCCTGCACGCGAAAGCCACGATTGCTCTCTTGTTCTTCCTCTGCCATAGACACAGCCTCCGAAATATATGAGTCGACGAGATCCTTCTCGTCGACAGACTTATATATTGCCTGTTTACAGTGAGAAAGAAAGTCTACCTGATCCCACCAGCACGTACTAGCTCGACAATGACGGTCTCGGCTGGAATTTCTTCCAATGATACCCCAACAGCATCAGGGGTCGCGGTACGGTACGCTCTATTCACAAGAACCGAGAGTGATCCACCCAACGGCCGCCATTGTTCTGGGCATGTCGGACCGAAAAGCACGACACCACGTGCTCCCATAGCTCCAGCTAAATGGCTCACACCGGAATCGTTCCCCAAAAACAGATCAGCACGGCTCAACAACACTCCGACCTGCCGGAGAGAAAGAGAGCTTTCAACAATCCCTGCTCTTTGCCAAAATTCTACTTCTCCCTCCTCGGCGGGACCAAGAAGAATCATCACATGTCTATTTGTGCGGGTCTTCCACCAATTCGCGACATGAGCAAACCCTTCGCGAGCCCAGCGTTTCTTCTTTCCCCCACTCCCTGGGTGTATGACAAGGAGACGAGCAGAAGGGCGCCATCCGTTGAGCTGCCAATACTCGTCAAGCCAGGTCCTGTCCTCATCTCTCACTGCGAGAGAAGGGCAGCGAACTTCCGTACTGCCAAGGCAACGCAAATAGTACAGACAGGCGTGAAGCTTTTCCTGTCCAGAAAAAAAAGCGAACGACCGAGAACCTCCTGGCACTAACTGTTGAAGCGCAGCTTGCACCTCAGGAGAGGTGTGCCCAAACCACGAGACAACGCACGGCACTGAAGAAAACAGTTGCATGGTATCGGGACTCATCATTGCCGACGAGGAAAAGAGCGACGCAAAGAGACTCCGATCAAGCGAGAGCACATGAGAGATCCACGGTATGTGCAAAGCGATCTCTAGAGACTGACCACGGACAGCAACCGCAATTCTCTGGGTCTGCGAGGTTGCCCTCAGTCCTTCGAGCGCAGGTAGCACACAGACAAAGTCACCGAGACTCCCAGGAAACAGCACCAGAGGATCAGCGCGACGGGTTTCGATTGACTTTGCCACTCTGCCTGGATAGCATCAGGCAACAGACACGGCAAATTTCGCACTATTGTTTTTCCATGCCACTTCCCTGCCAAATCGCACAATCTCTGAGTGACTTCATTGGCAATACGCCGGTCGTACAGCTACGCCATCTTCCAGGGTCTCAAGATGCCGCAGTCTGGGGTAAGCTTGAGTCGATGAATCCAGGCGGAAGCGTGAAAGATCGGATTTGCCTTAATATGATTACGACTGCGGAGCGGAGCGGCCGCCTTCATCCGGGAGATACGATTGTTGAGCCAACGAGTGGAAACACTGGTATCGGGCTTGCTGTTGTTGCAGCGATCAAAGGCTATCACCTCATCCTTACTATGCCAGATACTATGAGTGAAGAACGACGAAGCCTGCTTGCCGCATATGGTGCAGAAGTTGTTCTGACGCCAGATACAAAGGGAATGCATGGCGCTGTCAAAAAAGCCGAAGAAATTGCCGCAAGTAATCCTTCGTATTTCATGCCTCAACAGTTCAGCAATGTAGCAAATCCAGCCGCGCATCGTCTCACAACAGCAAAGGAAATTCAGCAACAAATGCCACAACTCGATGCTCTCGTCTCTGGTGTCGGTACCGGTGGTACGATCACCGGAGTCGGACACGTACTCAAGAGGCATTATCCAGGTCTGAAAATTTTTGCAATTGAACCCGACTCATCTCCCGTCCTTTCTGGTGGACAACCTGGATACCACTCTTTGCAGGGAATTGGCGCAGGTTTCATTCCATCGATACTGGACACAAAAATATACGATGAAGTCATTCGAGTAACTGACGAAGAGGCTGCAGTGTATACACGAAGACTGGCTCGAGAAGAAGGTATTCTCGTTGGCATTTCTTCTGGTGCAGCGTGCGCGGCTGCTTTACAGGTCGCTCAGCATCTTGGAAAGGGGAAAACGGTACTAGCAATTTTCTGTGACGCTGGAGAACGATACCTTACAACTGACCTTTTCCAAGCAGAAGGCATTTAGGCGAAGGACAAAATCGTGGATATAGCGAATTCTGCACTCGTCGAAAAAAAACTTCAGACGCTTCACTCCGTCGTCCAGGACTATGGACCAATGCTTATTGCTTTTTCCGGCGGTGTTGATTCGAGTTTTCTCCTTGCAGTTGCGAAAGAGGTACTTAAAGAAAACGTCATCGCGTTAATGACGGTTTCCTCTTCCACTCCTCCAGAAGATTACACACAAGCAATCGAACTTACCCAAGCATTAGGGGTTGAATTGCTCACGATTTCTCATGACGAACTTGCGATTCCTCAGTACGCCGCTAATCCAACCAACCGTTGCTATTTCTGCAAGAATTCGTTGTACGAAATTTGTCGCCAGGAAGCTACCCGTTTGTCGCTCCGCTCAATTGCGGACGGAGTGAACCTTGATGACCTAGGAGACTATCGGCCAGGAATCCAGGCGGCAAAAGAGTACGACATTGTTCATCCACTGGTCGAAGCGAAATTTACCAAAGAAGAGATTCGGCAAGCAAGCAGATTACTTGGGTTACCGACATGGGAAAAACCGGCATCGCCGTGCCTCTCGTCTCGCGTTCCCTACGGAACTCATATTACCGCCATGATGTTATCGCAAATTTCTCAAGCAGAAACTCTGATTCGCTCATTAGGATTTCGTGACCTCCGCGTCCGTCACCATGACACAAGTGCGCGAATCGAATTGATTCCGCAGGATCTCCAGAAGGCGTCATCACTTTCAGTTATCTCCTCGTTCAAAGACGGGCTAAAGCGGCAGGGGTTCTCTGCGGTACTCCTCGATTTAGAAGGATACCGCAGCGGGGTCTTTAACGAGGGGCTAAGAAAGTAACGATTCTGACATTCCTCTTTTCTTGATTTTTTTCTTGAATAGTGTCAGGGTAAGCTCTGTGTGGTGGATATTTGGAAAGGAGTGGGTAATGGAGCTTCCGAATTTTCCGAAGTGCCAAAAATGTGAGGTGGGGGTGTTAATTCCATTGTCGGATTATGGGCAGGAAGGAGCCTCTGTCCTTTTCAAAGCCTGGGTTTGTACAAACCCTGACTGTGGGTTCTCCCTCAGAGTAGACAAGGGAGAAGTTACGTACGGCAAGAAAATAGAACCTAAACATTAAATTCTATCCCCGATTTTGTACATACTACGCACAAAATCGGGGATAGAAGAAATAAAAAAAGGCCTTGACGTAAGAACGTTCAAGGCCTTTTCTCTTATTAATTACAGGTGTATGCACGTAGCAGCTCTGTGGGGAGAGGGGGGAAGGGGAAGCCGCGCGGCCCATTAGTAGTGGTCGGCTGAACGTGTTACCACGTGTACACCTC
>JAYVFX010000778.1:0-24209 GCA_043772795.1 Deltaproteobacteria bacterium | reverse complement strand
ACAGCAGGTTCGAACCCACCGGTTAGACTCAGCTCTAGCGCCACGCCGGTGAAATGCTTGGAGACCTCAGATAACGGCAAGCGCCGCACGCCAATGGCGGGATCGTGAATGACCACACCACTGCGACTGACACGCTGCAGCACCACGAAATGGTTAAGATCCCAATGCAGGATACAGGGTGTCTCTAGCAGTTGGAGTTCCTCAAGCTCGAGACGCACTGGACGTGAGGCAAAACCCAGTTGATCGGCAATGCGAACCACATCTTTCAGCGTTGCGCCTTTGAGCGATAACCCAAAGCGGCGCCGTAGCTCAGCCAGATCGGCGTGGGAACCATGGTAACTGGCGATCATTGCTAAGCATGCGAGCCCGCACTCAGCTGCTTCGATCTGCAAAATGAGTGGCAGCTTTTTGCGCCATCCAAGATTGAGTCCGTCAAGCAGATTCATCCGTTCCATTTCCCTGTGAGGGCAAAGAGTGGGTCAAGCACCCATTCAATGAGTTTACGTGTCTCAATGACGACATCGGCGTCGAGCTGCATGCCCGGCTGTAACGGCATCGGTTGTCCATACGCCATCACTGTCTGTTTTACTAAGCTCACGGTGATACGATAGACTGGCTCGTTGGTGCCGACCAAACTCGTCAGGCCGACAAGCTGCGCGGGTAACTCGCCAGGGTTCACTGCCGAGCGGGATACGCTCGCCAAGACTCCCTCGTAGTGACCGAACTTCTGATACGGATAGGATTGATAGCGCAACAACACCCGCTGCCCCGGTTGGAGGAATCCCACCGCCCGGCTCGGGCTAAAGAGGTTCGCCTCCAATTTCGTCCCCGCCGGAACAATACTGAGCAGCGGGACATTGCTATTCGCACGGCTTCCTTGTTCCGCCTGAATCGCCGTGACCGTTCCTTCCTCGGATGCGGGAATAATGATCTCTCGGCGTGCCTCAGCTTCGGCCAAATCCTGCTCGACCGCGGCAATATTGCGCTCAATGCTAGCAACCTCGGCCTGGGACTTGAGCGGCAAATCTCGCAACTCACTCTCCAACATGAGACGGTCGCGTTGGGTGGACATCCGATTACGTTCCAGAGCACGCAGTTTTAAATCCTGATCGAGCTTCGCCTCCTGTGCCTCCTGTGCTTGTTGATCAGAGACAAACCCGCGTTGCAGCAGTTCTTGATGGCGCGCTACCGACTTCTCGGCTAATCGCACCCGAGATTCCTGGGTCGAGATCTCACGCTCAAGCTGCGTTTGTTCTACTCGTAGTGCCGCAAGACGATCGCCAAGTGCTTGCGTTTGTTGTGCGGTGAGCCGTTGGTGTTGAAGGCGGGCCTCAATGAGGCTGTCACGTCGAGCAGTCAGCCGTCGAGCAATTTCGCTTTGGGTAGCTCCTAACGCCGTACTTTGCAGCTCAGCTGAGAGCGCGAACAGGCGTTCTCCCTTGTGGACCGCAACGCCTTCTTGCACATAGAGTGCTGTCACAATGCCAGGCTGGGGGGCAAAGACCCGCACGAGCCCTTGCTGTGGCACCAGCCAGCCACTGATCCGTGCTTTGCGCGTATAATCTGCGAAGAACAGGAGTCCCAGAATTGCGACGGTTGCCAAGAGAGCGAAAACAGTAAACAACCTGTGTGATAAGCGAGGCGCGAGAAGAATGGTGCCGAGCCATTGGGTTTGCCGCTCGACCAGCACTTCACCGCGGAAGAGCGATTGATTCTCCATAGCCTACCCCAAACTTATTCAGGTAGCAGGTAGTCCTTCACCTCGAAATTGACCTCAATCATTCTCACCAATTTACGGGTTGGCAGGATCTTGCGAATCTGCAGATCAAAAAAGTCCTTCAACAGCGGAGGACGTGCCGTTTTAAAGTAGAAGTCTGGGTGCTCAACCACAATACTTTTCGCAGTTAACTCTAGCTCATCCAAACGAGTGACGGTCTGGACGATGCACGGCACATGAGTAACGCCCAAGGCCCGGAATGCACACGCGCGATGATAGCCGTTATGCAGGAGCAAGCGGTTGTCTGCACGTATCACGTTGAGGAAATTCGAGCCAAAACCGACGACTACCCCTGCTACACCGGCAATCGGACCAAAGGAATAATAGTTTTGCAGTTGGTCAGGCCGTAGGAGAGCGGCCCGATGAAAGCGAAAGTCAGCCGAGTCTGAGCGAAACACATAGCGTCGCGACCCAACTTTCTGTGCTTGTACTGGAGCAGAAGGATGCTCAAGCGGTAAGCATATGTGAAATAACGTTGTGGGATCAGGCGCTGGTCCAATCTTAGACTTGAGAGCCTCAACAAAGTTACGTGTAACAGAGGTTTGGTACACGATCAGCCGATCGAGCTCGACCATGGCAAAGCTTGTCGGCAAGGTATCAAAGGCGTGGCGGTAGTACGGACTCGCAGCGATCTCTGCAGCCAAAGGCTCCAAAGCCGGATCGAGATCACGACACTCGGCTTCATCGGCAATTCCAGACTCACGTTCCTCTAACTCGTGATAGTAGTCATTGGCAGCGCGCCACTCATCGGTCAGCGCTTTTGGGTCAAGAGTTTCACCCCCAATCACCACATCTTTGACAAAGTCGAGGTACGTCCGTAACGGCGGCTGACCCAACAGCCACACTTCCTCGTAGGAGGCTGGTTCCTTCTTTGCCTTGTTTGTCCCAGTTAATCGCATAGCATTTCACACTTTCAGGAAGATCGATCCAGTACAGAATGTGCGTATCGCGATAAGATGGCATAACTGACTTCCAGCAAAATTGCGGGATCGCTGCCGCTCCCCATTACGTCATTCTGATCTCGCTTTTTCCTGGGATACTCGACATCCCATACCAGCCGGAAAGTCAAATAAGTTCTCAGAGGTGAAATCCGGCTCTTTTCCTGTCGTCGAGTCTAAAGGCTCTGAACAACTGCAGACACTCACGCTTTTTTACTAGTGTCTTTTGCCTGAGTGCGAGCCTTTACCGGAACCCGAGCCTTTGCCGGAACCCGAGCCTTTACCGGAACCCGAGCCTTTGCCCGAGCCACCTTTGCCACCACCGCAGTGGCCACCGTGGCCTTTGCCACCACCACCGTATACTTGGACTAACTCTGGGCTTGTTAATTTACGCATAATTCCCTCCTCTAGTATTTCAGCAGCTGTAGATGTTGGTTAAGGGAAGCGGCAGGACCGTCCCTGGAACAACCAGGAATGCATACGGTATTATATCCTATAAGTCTTATAGTCAAGCACATCGATTTATGTAGTCTGAATTAGGCAACAGACACGGTACTTCTGCGAAAACGCACACTCGGTTGAAGATCTCCAACACTCACTGTCGGTTCGCCCAGCTTGAGCCCCTCCTGCAAGCTGCGAAGCTAATCTGAGATAGGCTGCCGGTTCTTGACTCAAATTCAGGAAGATCGATCCAGTACAGAATGTGCGTATTGCAACGAGAGAGCATGAACGGCTCCCAGTAAAATCGCGAGACCACTGCCACCCCCCCCATTTATATCAGTACTCTGATCTCGCGATTTTACTGAAACACTCGACATTTGCTGCCAACCGGAGAATCAGACAAGATTTCAGGAATATCTTCCGGCTGTTCTTTTGTCGCCGAGCTTGAGTTCTCCGTAACCGAGATTACAGGAACTATCAGCTGCCTTTGCCAGAGCCCGAGCCGCCACCAGAGCCTGAGCCTTTGCCAGAGCCCGAGCCGCCGTCACCACCACCACCGTCACCACCGTGGCCGCTGCCACCACCGCCATAAACATGGACCAATTCATTACTCGTTAATTTACGCATGATCATCTCCTCTGTATTTCTACAACATTTGGTTAAGGGGAGCGGCAGGAACGTCCCTGGAACGATCAGGAACGTCTGTGTGCATTTATGCCTTAGATCTCTTGCTTAGTACAATCCACCAAAAGACAGAAATAATAGTGCCTACATCAATGTAAGGATTTTTCTGATATCATTATTTTTCACTCATAGTGAGGTCTTGTAACCAAATGAACTATTGAGCTTCGTGAGAGAGTGTCTAAATTGGACCACCGAAGATTCGTACACTTTACGCTACGACCTTTCGGGCGTGTCATTCTGAGCAAAGCGAAGAATCTCTCTGAGAGACCCTTCGTGGAATTTATCCTGAGTTTATCGAAGGGCTCAGGGTGACGACACTAGTGTGCCAATCTCTTGCGGTCCGATTTAGGACACGTCGGCAAAAGCTTCCAGGAAGCGTTTCGCCACTTCGTGCTCAGGCACCGTTGCCAGCACCTGCTGACATGCGGTCGCCGCCCTGTGCGCACGGTCCCGCTCGACAAAATCGGCGGCCAGGCGCAGGGCTTCATCAATGCAGCCGGGATCCAGTTTGCCGTTCAGGTTAGTGCCTGTTTTAGTCCGGACCAGCGGATATTTCAGCCGTACATCTGCGGCACCGAGCGAATACTTGTACGGTTCATTCCCGCGCAGAAAATCGTACGTCCGCAGGCCGTTTTCAATGGCCCAGCGAATGTTGCAGGCGTGCAGGACCAGCCCCACGGGCAGCTCGCGAAAGTCTTCGTCTCTGCCGCTGACAAAAAACAACAGGCGGGACTTGTCCCAGTCAACAAAGCTCGCCAGTACACCGACCGGGGTATCTCCGTGCCAAAGTACAGACAGGTGAACCGTTTCGTCGTCCAAGCCACGCTGGACGATCATCCTATACTTCGTTGCCAGACGCTGTGTATCGGAGCCTTTCTGCCCGCTCCACATGTTGCTCCAGAGCTTTTCGAGAATCTGCAAGTCTCGCGATTGAGTTGCAGCACTCGTCGTTGTGATCTGGTATTCGGACGATGATCCGAGCTTGCCCAGAAAGCGGCGGATTTTCTGCCGCGTATTGCTGCTCAGCTTCTCTGCAACGTATGCCTCAAACGTGTCGGGAAGGTCGATATACGGACACACGAGATTGTCTGTTTTATCGTCGTTGAGGGTACTCGTCAGGGATTCGACGATTAACCGCTCGTCCGCGAAAGTTTCCATGAACAGCCCAAAGCGCCGGTCGGAGATGCAAAAACCCTTCAGATAAAAGTGGGACCAGTTCATCTGCTTGAGGTACGAAGCAAATGCACCCAGGACCGCTTCTTCATGTTCAGGCAGGCAGAGGATACCGCCGTAGTCCGCCCAGAACAACCGTCCAGCAAAGTGAATCTCGTTGCGCAGTTGTTGGTGGCTCTTGCTCCAGACGGTCTTCTGTCGCAACGGGAGGAAACCAAGGTGGATACCGTCTGCACTTCGGGCGACAAGCACCATCCACTCCCCCGGATAGCTTTCCAGCGCACCAGCTAACCACTTCCAGGAGAGAAAGAACTGTGCCTCCGGATCGTTATGGTAGACGGTGTTCCAAGCCGTTCTGAGGCGCTGGAAATCTTCGAATGTATCGACACGCTCGATAAGCATAAGCATTGCTCGATTTGCCAACTTGTTGGTGCCCTGTAAGAAACAGACACCCCAAGCCAATTGTACTCAGGCAACCCGAGACGCAGAACGGATCAATCCATTCTGCGTCCCCAAATGCGGATAGCATAGGAGCGGGCGGTGTCGCAAGTTTTCACTTGAGGGGGATTCCGCCATGCTTTATCGTCGAGCAGGATCATCGGACAGTGAAACGCAAAGTGAACCGATGTTAGGAGGCAAATCGTTTGGGGCGACGCAGTTCTGTGCTTTGGTTGCGTAGATAATAAAAAGTGATAATTTCGCTCGTCCTCATCTAACGTTTGCAATAGAACCCGCTGCGGCGACAAAGGGAGAAGGATATGAATACAACCCTGAACGATGTGAAACTCTTTAAGCCGGGTGCCCCGAACCGTGAGTTCAATGAGTTGACACACATTTTCCCGAAGAGTCATTTCGAGCGCTTGTTGGAGGAAGGTTTCCACTTCTACCACACGACTTTCTGGTATCCGCTGGAGAGAAAACCCGAGAACATCTTCGAGTCGATCGTCAGTAGCCTGAAGACGTTGGCGAATCCGTCTGCGAACGTGATCGGTGTCGAGTGGTGGTTCAGCGTTCTTCTGACGAACGC
The DNA here is from genome assembly GCA_043772795.1 of Deltaproteobacteria bacterium. Lineage (GTDB taxonomy): Bacteria > Desulfobacterota > Binatia > Bin18 > Bin18 > VGTJ01. Next base: position 18,169 of record JAYVFX010000778.1, on the reverse strand, counting down.
AACGCCGCAGTGGCTCCTTCCCTATCATTTCGATCGAAACGACCTCGCGGAAAAGGACGTGCACAAACTGAAGCATCCGGACCTCTCAAGTGTTCTCTTCCTGAATGCCGTTCCATACGGTGAGCTGGTCGTGACGGACCAGGTTCTCACGGAGAAAGGGGCTCGCCCCAAGCAGCCGAAGGACATGCTCTTCATCCGACCCAGCAGAAACTTGTATGCAGTTTTTCCGGGCCACTTGTATCACGGCGTCATCGGTCGAATGTGGCGTCCGGTCAAGACCACGAAGTTGCGCATCTCGATGGCGGTGAACTGGTGGACCGAGCAACCGAAGGCCCCCTACCTCTATGATTCGCGCGAATGTATGGCCGCGTTTCGGCTGGACGTGTGAGAACCCGGACGCGAAACCGGCGAGCTTGGGGGATGGCAACGATGACTAAATTTTTGGGCCATTTCGCACATCGGATATCACTTCCACCCAATCACTTTTTGCCAGGTTGGGCACGCGGAGAGCCGTTGATAATAAGCAATGACTGACGGCCACGGAGTGATATCTAATCCTAAATCTGTCGCGAGATAGACGTAAGGCAACACCGCCACGTCGCCGATCGAGAAGGTTTTGCCAATATAATCGCGCCCAGTAAGTGCGTCCTGTAGAATCCCCATATTCGTATGGACCTCACTCCATGTTTTCTCAATCAGGTTCTTGTCTTGCTGCTCTGGTGGTGTGAAACGCACGTTCCGAACCAGGGTCGACAATGGCGGACGAAAGGTTGTCTGTTCAAACAACAGCCATTGAAACACGCGGGCGCGGTCGTGCCCATCGGTCGGTAGCAACTGTGCCGCGGGAAACTTTTCCGCCAGATACAGCAGGATGGCGTTCGATTCCCACAGGATAAAGTCATCATCTTTGAGAGTTGGGACTTTGCCATTGGGGTTGACCTTGAGATAGTCAGGATTTTTCTGTTCGCCTTTGAGGAGATCGATACGCGAAATTTCATACTGTGCGCCGACCTCTTCAAGGCACATGTGGACCTTCCGACCATTCCCAGACATTGGGTAGGTGTACAGAGTGAACATGGTTCTCTCCTTTTCGCTACTTACTTCTTGACGATTCCCCGCTCGACTAACAACTTGAGAATCAGATCGATACTGTGGACTCGTAGGTTGATCTTGAGTTGATCGTACAACGTAAAATTGGCCAACCGCAGCATAGGTTTTCCATGCACGAAGTCGATGACATTGATGCAGGCGAAGTCTTGTTCAATGTTCAATAATCGCCCATCTATCACGCCAGTTACATAGGCCAGCAGCGCATTGTTCATGCCCCCGTGGGCGACCACCAACGCGGTTTGCCAATCGTCTTGACTCAGCAAAGAATTGAAGAACCGAACGCCGCGTTCTTGCACCTGGCGGAAACTTTCCCCGCCGAGGTATGGTTCATCCCAGCTGATCGCCGACTCCTTAAAGAAACGTTGCACCTCGCGTAAGGTGTCCGCTGGCGTTAGCTTGGAAACAACTGCTTCATCAGGCGTGATCTCACGAATGTCATCGGACACCAACACATCTAGTCCTTTTTCCTTGGCGACGAGATGTGCCGTCTCCTGGGCACGAGACAAAGGGCTCGCATACACCCGGTCGAGCGGTACGCCCCGGAACAGGAGCGCGACGGACGCGACTTGCTCACGCCCACGTTCGGTTAACTCGCCATTCCCTAACGCACCTTCGGCTGCGCGCGATTGGTACAACGTCTCTCCGTGGCGCATGAGATAAATGCGGCGTCCGTCTTGTCCTTCCATAGATACACTCCTGGTTATTTTTTCCCGGCAAACGGTTTATCGCGATCGCGCAAGGCGTCTTTAAGCCCGCGTTCAGCCATTTTTTTCACTTCATTCTTCACTGTCACTGTCTGATGGGCAATGACATCATATTCTGTCGCTGACTGTTCTGCTGCATAGATGCCCATAATTTCGACAAAACGGTTGGTCGCAGCTTTATGCAGTGTCAGCAGATCGACCGGGACCATCGCCACGCGCCGCGCATAAGCCAACACTTCTTCTTCAAGCTTCTCTTTGGAAAACATGCGGTTGATCAGACCATTGTCCAACGCCTCCTGCGCCGTCATCGAGTCACCAGTGAAGAAATACTCCTTTGCCTTACGGATACCGATGAGATACGGCCACATCGATAATGTCGGCAACACTCCCAGTGAACGCCCCGCAGGGTGACCGAATTGCGCATCTTCGGAAGCAAACACCAGATCACAATGCCCGACGAGCTCCGTCGCTCCGGCCAGACAAAACCCGTGCACTTGCGCGATCGTCGGTTTAGGGAGGTTCCACAGACGTTGCCAGCGTTGCACAATTTTGCGCAATCCCCAACGGTCACTCGTAACCGTAAATCCTCCAGACCCACTGACCGGCGCCAGATCATACCCAGAGCAGAACGCGCGCCCAGCGCCACGAACAATTAACACACTCGCATCGTTATTGTTCTCGAACTCATCAAGTGCACCGTCTAATTCTGAGAGCAATTGTCGGCTCATTGCATTGAGCTTTTCTGGACGATTCAACGTGATGCGGAAAATCTTCTCTTCAACCTTTTCATAAATAATCGCTTCATATGCCATAAATGCACCCTCCTTAAATATGTGCGTGGCTCACAACCAACCGAGACGTCGCTCGCCATGATGTGACCTGCCACGACGTGGCTTACCACAGCCGGAAAGGGCTTGCCTAGAGTGGGCCCAGTTTCTCTTGCCGAAAAGATTTTCGTACACCTACCGATACATTAGAAGAATGATCAAGAAACGGAGCAAGGCTAGGACCCTGACGATTCCAACTCAATATTCTCGCTCTCGGCGACTTTGTTTTCTCGTTGTTCTCCTAGGTACAGTTCTCTTTGCTTCGCCTTCTGCACGAGATGAAGAAGGCAATCCGTGGACGGACGAGCAAGGAACCAGCCATTACGATCAACTGGCTCCGCATAACACGTGGGAAACTCCACTCAGTCTCAATCAGGAGCCAGTACGGCAGCAAGAAGCAAAGACTCCCCAGTTCAGCTCTCAGCCTTCCTTTACATTTGCTACAGGATTGTTATGGCAAGTCGTCCCTCCGACTACGGCGAAGCGCCGCATCAAGCCGAGTTTTCTCTTGGGTACGATACATTCAGAGGATCCACGGGTCCTGCAAACCGCAACGCAGGTCCAGGCTCCGTTGGCGCAAAGCAAAAGCTTTTGCACGGAAATGCTTGCTACGCCCTCCGCCGCTGCTGCAATCGCGGGCAGTATGCTGTACACAAATGGGCGGACCTTATCATCGGTTATCGGTGAATCGTTGTTTCACCAATTGAGTCCGCTCATGAGTGCCCGTGGTATTCCGGAACAGGCACTCCAGATGTTCAAACCTTGGGCGGTATTGATGGCCTTATGGGTACCGCAACAGAAAACAGGCAGAGTCCTCGATTTGCTGTTGTACGAGAACGCCCAACAGCAAGGAAAAACAATCTGTGGGTTAGAAACTGTCAATGAACAAATCGAAATATTTAAGAAGACATCGTTGGCAGATCAACTAGTTTTTCTCCGCGGCATCGCCAAAGACCCAGATGCTCTTAGTAAACAGCACGAACGCTTAATCGCCTGCTATCTTGGAAGGGATTTGGCGGGACTTTTAGCACTCAGCCGCGAAACGTCTCCAGGATCGCTGCAGGAACAACAAAGTGGCGAGCGCTTCTTTCGGCGTTTAATCGACGACCGCAATAGAAAAATGGTCGAGCGGATGTTGCCTCGTCTCCAACAAGGAGCAACCTTTATCGCGGTGGGAGCCCTTCATCTGCCTGGGCCACATGGAATCTTGCAACTACTCAACGATAGAGGCTACGCCGTTTCCCCGGTTCAGTAATGACGAAGACGACAAGCTGGCATTCCGGGCGAGCAACGCGAGACCCGGAATCCAGGAGCACAAGACTGGATTCCCGCCTGCGCGGGAAGGACGGACAGGGAGGCGCCCCTTGTTTCTGCCTCCAGGCTGAGCACTACGCACTATGGGCGTCTCAGACTGACAGTACCCGCAGATACTAGCGTGACTGACTCCTCGCCTACCAGCGGTCTTCTTGTCGATCTTCACTATACGAATCAGGGCTCCGTCCGATAGTTCCTAATGAGAGAAAAACCGCCGCCACACTCGCTCACCTAGAGTGAGGTACGTTTTTCTCTCTATCTTCTCAGATACAGGAGCGTCGTCATGGATCCTCTTTCTCCTAGCTTGTTCCACTTGTTGGACGGACTCCAGCAACAATTAGCCAAGGTCCAAAAAGAACTTGACCACGTCAACGGTATCACCTCACAGCAGTTGCTCGCTCTAACGACGACACTCAGAAGCGCATTCGAAGCCGAGCGCCAAAAGGCACAGACCTTCGAGCACGCGATCTATGAAATCCTCTTACGAATCGCGACCGCCCTACATTTTCGCGACTACCACACTGGAAAACATCTCACTCGTCTGAGTCAGTACTCCATGTTACTGGCGCTGCAGCTCGGACTCCCAGAACCGCAGGTACAGTTGGTCTATGCGGCTGCTCCATTGTACGACTTAGGCAAGATTGGCATTCCCGACGCCCTCCTGCTCAAGCCAGGTCGGCTGCAACCAGAAGAACGTGCGGTGATCGAGATGCATCCTACGCTCGGAACCAGTCTAGTCACTGGGGTAACATCGCCGTTACTAGAGACTGCGCGGCAGATTATTCTTACCCACCATGAGCACTGGGACGGCAGCGGTTACCCACAAGGCTTAAAAGGCGAGACAATTCCCTTAGCTGGCCGCATCGTGATGTTAGCCGAACGCTATGAGGCACTCCGTTGTGCACGGCCATACCGGCCCGCCCTCGATCATGACCACACGTTACAAGTGTTATTACAGGGCGATGAGAAGACCAAACCTGAACATTTCGATCCAGCTCTTCTCAAGGCGTTCCACGCGATCCACACGGATCTGGCGGCCATTCGTGATCGACGAGCGAGCTAGGGTACCTCCGCGATACCAGATATGATGCTTTTACAGACGCTGGTGCGGGAAGTATGGCCTGGCGTCTGTAGGAGGCGCAACCATGACCAATTCCCCGTTGTGGTACAAAGACGCGATCTTCTATGAACTCTCGATTCGCGCATTTTGTGATAGCAACGCCGATGGTATCGGTGACTTTTGCGGTGCGACGCAGAAGTTATAGTATCTGCGGGATCTCGGCATTACCTGTATCTGGCTTCTCCCCTTTTATCCTTCCCCCCTTAAAGACGACGGGTACGACATCGCCGACTACTACGGTGTTCACGGAGACTACGGCACCGTAGAAGACTGTCGTGCCTTCATTGCTGCGGCACACAAACGTGGCATCCGCGTCATCGTTGACCTTGTATTAAATCATACATCAGATCAGCATCCCTGGTTCCGCGAGGCGTGTGCTTCATCAACCTCAAACATGCGCGATTATTACGTGTGGAGTGACACGCCGGAGAAATACCAGGGCGTCCGCGTTATTTTCAAAGATTTCGAGACCTCGAACTGGACGTGGCATCCCACAGCACAGGCATATTACTGGCACCGGTTCTACCAACACCAACCAGATCTCAACTACGACAATCCCCACGTCCGTGAGGAAATGCTCACCGTCGCCCGCTTCTGGCTCGATCTAGGGATTGATGGCTTTCGTTGCGATGCGGTACCGCACCTCTTTGAACGCGAGGGCACAAATTGTGAAAGATTGCCAGAAACGCACGCGTATTTCAAAGACCTGCGGCGCGACATCGAACGTACTCACCCGGAGTGCTTACTCTTGGGGGAAGCAAATCAATGGCCCCGCGAAGCTGCGGTTTATTTTGGTGACGGAGATGAGTTTCACATGACCTTTCATTTCCCGCTCGTCACGCGTCTGTTTCTCGCGGTAGCGCGTGAAAGCCGAGAGCCCCTTGTCGATATTCTTGCACGGACACCGACGATTCCTACCACCTGCCAGTGGGCGTTGTTTTTGCGTAATCACGATGAGATGACCATGTCGCGAGTGAACGACGAAGAGCGAGAGGATCTGTATCAAGCCTATGCTAGTGACCCACAGATGCGTCTCAATCGCGGTATTCGGCGGCGGCTCGCGCCACTGGTCGGCCACAACTTGCAGAAGCTCCAGCTCTTATACAGCCTCGTCTTTAGTTTGCCGGGGAGTCCGGTACTCTACTACGGCGATGACATCGGTATGGGGGATCACGTTTCGCTTGCCGATCGCGGCGGGTTACGTACTCCCATGCAATGGAATAGCGGTCTCAACGCGGGATTCTCCCAGGCTGATCCTGGACAGCTCTACGCTCCGATCATTCATAACCGGGCAACGGGGTATCAGCACATCAATGTTGAAGCCCAGCTGCGCGACGAACACTCGCTGTTATCGTGGCTGAAGAAATTGATTGCGCTACGCAAAAGCACACCTGCTTTTGCTCATGGCACTTTAGCAATGATTTCTTCCCCTTACGCGCAGGTACTGACCTATCTCCGCCAGTGGAACACAGAAACCATTCTCGTAGTGAGCAATTTGTCTGGGCAGGAACAAAGTGTTGAGTTGGATCTGCGACAATTCGCACGAGCAGTTCCACTTGATTTGCTGAGTGGCCTCTCGTTATCACCGATAGATACACACCCGTACGTTCTTAATCTCAATCCATATGAATTCTACTGGCTGCGGCTCCCACACCTTGCACGAGTAGAGTAGAGGCGCGACATGTCGCGTCTCTACGAACGCTACTGGATACCCATATGCCGAAAGAACACCACTGCCAGCGGTGGCAGCGTTAAACACGTGGAATACGGATGTCCATGGGAGGAAATCGGGGTCGCGTCCTTGCCACCCAGATTGCCTTGCTCGCTGCCGCCGTACACTTCAGCATCACTGTTGAGTACTTCTTGCCAGAACCCGTCATACGGTACGCTGAGGCGATAGTCGGAACGGACCACTGGGGTAAAGTTGCAAACTACAAGTATGACCTCTTGTGGGTCTCTTCCCCAACGTAAGAAGCTCAAAACATTATTATCGCTATCATGACAATCGACCCACTCGAACCCACGGGGCTCGCAATCGCGCTCGTAGAGTGCCGGTTCATTGCGATAGAAGCGATTGAGATCCGCAACCCAGCGCTGTAGTCCAGCAGGCAATGGTTGATCAAGGAGATGCCAATCAAGACTCGCTTCGTGATTCCACTCACTCGACTGGCCAAGTTCCCCGCCCATAAAGAGCAACTTCTTACCCGCCTGTCCGTACATGTAGCCGAACAGCAGTCGCATATTGGCAAACTTCTGCCACTCATCCCCCGGTATCTTACCGATCAGCGAGCCTTTCTCATGTACGACCTCGTCATGAGACAAGGGCAGGACAAAGTTCTCCGTATCGACGTACAACTGACGAAATGTTAACTCACTGTGATGATATTTACGGTAGATGGGGTCCTGCGACAGATACGACAAGATATCGTGCATCCAGCCCATATCCCACTTCAGGCCAAAGCCAAGTCCGCCGACGTGGGTCGGTCGTGATACCATCGCCCAGGACGTCGATTCTTCAGCAGTCGTTTGCACATCGGCATAGTGTTGATACACCTCGGTATTAAAGCGCCGGAGAAACTCAATCGCGTCGATGTTCTCCTTCCCGCCGTAGGGATTGGGAATCCACTCGTCTGCTTTGCGTGAGTAATCCAGGTAGAGCATCGAAGCAACTGCATCAATGCGTAACCCATCAATGTGATATTTATCGAGCCAGAACAGAGCGTTACTGATCAAGAAGCTGCGTACCTCGTTGCGGCCATAATTGAAGATAAAACTGTCCCAATCTGGATGGACACGCTGGCGCGGATCATCATGCTCAAAGAGATGGGTTCCGTCGAAATATCCCAGCGCATGTTCATCGTGGGGAAAGTGCGCTGGCACCCAATCAAGAATGACGCCAAGGTCATGCTGGTGCAGGCAATCAATCAGATACATGAAATCTTGTGGCGTCCCGTAGCGGCTGGTCGGCGCGAAATACCCACTGACTTCGTATCCCCAAGAACCGTAGAACGGATGCTCCATCACGGGGAGAAACTCTACATGGGTAAAGTCCATTTTTTGTAGATACGCTGGTAGGACATGCGCTAGCTCATGATAAGTGAGGAAGCGATTACGATCTTCAGGAACACGTTGCCAAGACCCCAGATGCATTTCGTAAATTGCCATTGGCGCATCAAGCGCGCTGCGCTTTCGTCGCTGAGCTATCCAGGATTGGTCTCCCCACGTATACGCCAGGTCCCACACAATAGACGCGGTTTTGGGCGAAACTTCATTGAAGAAGGCAAACGGGTCCATCTTGTCGACTTGATAGTCGTGATAACGAGAGACCACATGATACTTGTACGTCGCGCCTTGTCGCAGATCGGGAAAGAAACGTTCCCAAATTCCCGATTGTCCGCGTGGGTACAGCGAGTGACTGTCCTTATCCCACCCGTTGAACTCACCGATAACGGCAACGCGTTCAGCATTGGGCGCCCACACGGCAAAGTAGGTCCCAATCACGCCGTTCACATTCACAAGGTGAGCACCAAGCTTGTCATACAAACGAACATGACTGCCTTCATTGAAAAAATGGAGATCCTGATCACCGAGCAATAGAGGTTCAGTGTTATTCTGCATTCGCATCCTTACTGACGGGTCAGCCTGGTTCTCCTAACAGTTGGAGAATACCGGAGAGGGGGATTCGTACCCATTCAGGTCGGTTGTTGAGTTCATAACTCAGTTCGTAGACCGCTTTTTCTAGTATATAGGCATCAAGCAGCACCTGTAGCTCTTCTGACGAGCGCGGCAGAAAAAGCGCACGGCTCGCAGCGTCTCGATAGCTCTTGAGAAACCGAGCAGAAACCCACAAGTGCCACAATTGTGCCCACGATGCGCGGGAAGTCTGTATCTCGGGCTGAGGTGCGACGGTTCCTTGTGCTTCTTGGGCAAGCAGAACGGTGTACACCGCGTAATGAAAGGATCGTAGCATGCCGGCAACGTCGCGTAAGGGCGAGCGCTTGATCCGTCGTTCACTCAGTGGCCGCGCCGGTTCTCCCTCGAAGTCGATGATAACAAAGTCTTTGCCGGTATAGAGCACCTGTCCCAGGTGATAATCTCCGTGGTGGCGAATCCGCATGGCGGTAATCTTCCGTCCCAACACGGACTGGAAACGTTTCTCCACTGCTCCTTCCAATTCCAGCACACGTTGTGCAAGCGCACGCACAGGAGGTGCAAGCGTTGGCAAATGACGGCGCAAAAGGGGAAAGGCCTGTGCGGCAACACTCCGCATCGTCTGGTAGATAGAACGCTGATAATGAGCCGAGAACGGCTCCGGAGCAAAGAGCGGATCAGTCGCATCGGAGGCCAGCGCAAGATGCAGCTCCGCGGTACGTTGTCCAAGGAGCTGCACTGAGGTGAGGTAGGAACCGATAACCTCGTGTACCAACGTCGGCGGATTTTCCTCACTCGCCGCAACCAACGGTTTCTGGAGGAAGGTATCTCGGTCGATTTCTCGATGGGCCGTGGCACGCTCAAAGTAGGCAGTCAACTCATCTACCGTGTACTGCCATGCATCACACGCATGCGGAACGAAGCGGTGCAGAATTCCCACAGTCACGGGTTCACCACGGTCTGGTCGGTACTCCAGGGCTCCGACAACCGCAGCGGTATGAGGAAACCCGACTTTCTCGGTGAGGAATCGCCCAATCTCTAAGTCGGGATTCACTCCCTGCGCAACCCGCCGGAAGAGCTTGAGGATGAGTTGTTGGTCGTACACGATCGAGGTGTTGCTCTGGTCCCTCTTCAGCAACGACGTCTCAAGCACTGGGGCTGGGCTTGGAAGCTGCCGAAAAGCACTTGTGGTGATACCGATCAACGCACCTCTGTGACCTTTGTGACGACGACGACGAAAGATCGTCGTCAGTAAAACCTGTGGGATCTCTTTGTGGCCCAGCGCTTCATAGAGAACGCCGCCATCGCCGTTGCTCTGCACGCGAGCGACGAGGGTTGCGGGCTGTTCTTTCTCTATCTGTGCCGCCCGTTCTCCAGTCACGACTCCCAGCGTCAGGACGTACGTTTCTGGATCACCTTCTGTATAGGTCAAGAGAACAGAGATTGCATAACACTCCTCGGTCATGGGCAGCCGCACGATTTCCGAAATCACAGCCGACCGTACAGACCTCGCTTTTCCTCCGAACCAGCGCTGTCGCTTGAGGTAGGCGAGCAGTGCCGCTTCAAGGGGCGCGGCATTCCCATTAGCAAAAAGCGACGCCAGCGTACCAGTGATCGTCACCACGGGAATGTGAGACAAAGAGGCACGAGGTTCCGGCGCAACAGCACGGGCCTCAAGTGAGAACCAATAAAAGGAGTGCGGCCCCAGCGTAAGGAAATAAGGGTGCGCAGCAATCGGCGGAAATTCATTGCCGCTAAACATCTCGATCGGAGTCATCCCTGCAAACGCAGTCAGATCGAGATCTGTATACTGCACAAAACGTGACAAATTCGCGATCACGAGAATACACTCATCTTGATAGCGCCGCAGGAACGCAAGAATCTTACGATTTTCAGGCTGTAAGACCTCCATCGTGCCGCGTCCGAACGCTTGGTAGCGCTTGCGCAAGGCAATCTGGCGTTTCATCCACTACAAGAAGGAATGCGGGTTATTCTCCTGCGCCTCAACGTTCACAGTTTCATAGTGGTACTCGGGATCAATACTGATCGGCAGATAAAGTTTCTGCGGATTCGCACGCGAAAACCCGGCATTACGGTCTGAACTCCACTGCATGGGTGTGCGGACACCGTTGCGATCACCCAGATACACGTTGTCGCCCATACCGATCTCGTCACCGTAATAAAGAATCGGTGACCCTGGGAGCGAAAACAGCAAACCGTTCATTAACTCGACGCGACGGCGATGGTTCCCCGGCAACGGCGCGAGGCGGCGACGAATGCCGAGATTGATGCGCATCTGTGGATCCTGCGCGTACACGCGGTACATGTAGTCGCGCTCTTCGTCGGTGACCATTTCAAGCGTCAGTTCGTCATGATTGCGCAGGAAAATACCCCACTGACAGTTCTCAGGGAGCACCGGCGTCTGCTCAAGAATATCGATGATCGGAAAGCGGTCCTCCGTATGAATCGCCATGAACAGACGCGGCATCAAGGGAAAGTGAAAATTCATGTGGCATTCGTCCCCCTGACCAAAATACGCCGCCGCATCTTCCGGCCATTGATTCGCCTCGGCCAGAAACAATCGGTTGGGAAATTTCTGTTCGACGTGGCGACGCAATTCTTTCAAAAAGGCATGGGTCTCGGTGAGGTTCTCACAGTTTGTTCCTTCACGCTCGTACAGATAGGGCACGGCATCCAGACGCAGCCCATCAACGCCAAGGTCGAACCAGAAATCTACCGCTTTCAGAATCTCTTTACGCACGCGGGGATTGTCGTAGTTCAAATCTGGCTGATGAGAATAGAAGCGATGCCAGTAATAGCTTTTCGCGATCGGGTCCCACGCCCAATTCGATGGTTCAAAATCTTTGAAGATGATCCGCGCGTCCTGGTACTTTTCTGGCGTATCACTCCAGACGTAGAAATCACGCCAGGGACTGCCAGGCTTGGCGTGTCGTGCACGCTGAAACCACGGGTGTTTATCCGAGGTGTGATTCAAGGCCAGTTCCGTAATCACGCGAATACCACGCTGATGTGCCTCGCGGAGGAAGAGTTCAAAGTCGGCAAGGGTCCCGTAGAGCGGATGCACGTCCGTATAGTCCGCCATGTCGTAGCCGTCATCTTTAAGTGGAGACGGACAAAAGGGTAGCAGCCACAGCGCCGTAATCCCGAGAGCATGCAGGTAATCCAGCTTTTGTGTTAAGCCACGAAAGTCACCGACGCCGTCGCCAGTACTATCGTAGAATGCCCGCACATGCAGTTCATAAATGATTGCGTCCTTGTACCACAGCGGGTCATCGGTCAGTTGCACATCGTTCTTGTTTCTTCCACCCATACAACGTTCTCGCTACTCTTCCACACAGCCGCACCGGTGACTGTAGCGGGCTTCGAGTGGTAGCTCAACTCTGACTCACGATCAGGGTGGATGGCAACTTCATTACCTGCAACGAGTGTGGGATGCTCGTGGTACCTCGTCATTCCGGGCAAGGCCACAGGCCGCGACCCGAAATCCAGGCCCCTACAGCCTACAGCCTACAGCCTCAAGCTTACAGCATACAGCCTACAACCTGAAGCCTAAAGCCTGTCTTCAGAGATCAGAGATTTAACACGGACGCACCACAATCCGAAAACCAGTGCTAATACTACGGTAGCTTGGGTTAAGCCTAAGGCGGGCAGCACAGCGCGCATTCCGCTGACGGCTCCAATGACTGCCTCCGCGCAACATTCGGTCTCGACTATCTGGTGCTGCGACATCTTCCACCACGCTACGCATCTTTTTATTATCAGGATAGGGATAGTCGCCATAAAGGCTTCGTGTCCACTCCCACACGTTCCCGACCATATCCTCACATCCATACGGCGACCTCCCCTGCGAAAAACTTCCTACGGCACTGGGCCTGCCAATTCTCACCTCGCTCGTGTTAGTGTGATCGTCAAGAAACTCGTCACCCCACGGATAAATTAACCCGGTAGGCCCCCGTGCCGCTTTCTCCCATTCGGCTTCGCTAGGCAATGCTACCTGCCACCCGCTCTCGCGTAGTAACGTCGCTAGTGACTCAGGGGTATCCTTCCAATCCCGAAGTTGCTGACTCAGCCATTCACAATACTTAATCGCCTCGTACCAACTGACCCACACGACTGGCTGATTCAGAGACCCTCTGAGGCTCTCCTCGTTCTCCGCTTTGCGTCCACTCTGCTCCACAAATGCACGGAATTGTGCCACCGTAACTGGGTAGCGGCCGATATAGTAGCCCGGCAGCGGCAGCGTATGTTGCGGGGTCTCCGCATCGTACGCTTGCGGATCTTTTTCTTTATCGCTCCCCATCGCAAATGGACCCGTTGGAATTTCTATAAATCCTAGTAGGGGATCATCGGGCAAGAACCAAGCGTCGGCACGGAAACGCGGGTCGCCGAGGCGGGCTAGCGCATCACCAGCCGCAACCCGTTCCACCGGGCTGAGATCACCACTGCGCAACAGATCAATCAATCGTCTGGGCTCCTGCGAACATTGCGCTGTCTCCACCCAGGCGAGGTCAAAAACACGCTCGTAAATTCTATTTCGTGGTTGCAGTTGACGATTAGGAGCCGCTTTAACAATTCCTGACAGTTTCAGGGAGGCATGCACCGACGATCGCTCATCATCAGCAATAGGCTCACCTGAGAGAATCTTGCGATACAACTCTAACAGCGTGTATGGATTATCTTTATTGTCCACGAGGTAGTCGCGAACATAGGCAAGATGAGTATCACTCCAGTTTGCGCCCGGAAGAAATAGCGTATCGACGAGCTCGTCAACAACTTGCATCTCCCCGTCCTTGAGCTTAGTAGTTGCCAGCGAGGCACACAACTTGTGCGTCAGGTAGGGATGTCCGCCTGTCCAGTACAGCACGCGATCCAAGAGGCGCTCGGCAGTCTTTTCTTCTACCGAAAACCCTCTTGCAAGCTTAGTCGCCTCCTCACGAGTGAAGTCCGTCAATTCAATGCGATGCCCAATGTTGAATGGTGACCGTACGCGGTCTTTCATCAGGTCTGAAGGTGACGCCACTCCCAAGACTACGAATGTCAAGCGTGTAAAAGCAGCGTCTCGCGCTCGACCGTTATAGAACGCGCGCAACGCGGCAAAAAAGTCATCAGAAAAATCCAGATTCAGCGTCGAGTCAATTTCGTCGATGAAAACGACAAGCCTCTTCTGTATATGAGAAAGCACTTCGTCAGCAACGAAGTTTGAGAAACGCTGAACGGCACTTAGCACGGCATGTTCTTGCCACCAGCGGTTGAGTTCGACCGGCAACTTGAGTTCCCGGATACAGGTGTCGAGCAAACCAGCGTAGAAGGCTTCCGCCGTTATGCCACGTTCGATCTTTCCCTGGAGGTCGATAACGACACTCTGGATGTGTTTCTTTTTCAATTGCGCAGCAGTACGGACCATCAGGCTCGACTTGCCCATCTGCCGAGGCGTCAGCACGTAACAGAAGTCCCCTGCTATCACGTGTTCGAGCAACTCGTGGTCGGCTTGGCGTTGCACGTAACTGGGGGCATCGGCACTCAGAGTGCCACCCGCTTGGTAGAAGTGTCGTAATGCAACCATGCGAGTCATAAGAGCACCTCGCGGAAGTACGCAGCATAGAGTCTGCACCGTGGCGCGGCTGCGCGATGATGCCGACCAGTCACCAATCCCAGCGCCCGAAGACGGGTAAATACTTCGCGCGTAGGACACTGCCCGTTCCGTAGCACCTGATGCATCGCTTGGTGAAGTTCCGGCGCAGCGGCAAGGCGATGGACATGCGCTTGCAAGTGATCGGCAAACGGCCCAGTTTCCGCGTTGCTAGCATCAAGCAGCTCTGGCAGTGTATGGGTTCGGGAGGCAAGCGCGTAGAGTGCCTGCTGGACCAAATAGGGATGACCACCAACCGCGTCGAGTAATTGTTGGAGTTGCGCAGTGCTTTTGAGTGGACGCTGATAGCGACGGTTCAGCTCCCTCACATTGTCAGCCGAAAAGTCTTCGAGCCGAATCGTCGTCCCAACATTGAAAGGCGATTGATTTAAGTCCTTGATCGCTTCCCGTGGATCGTTTGCATACACCAAGACCAGGTTGAGTTTTCTCCACAATGGATTGCTTGCTCGCTGATTATGCCACGACCTGAGCAGCCCAAAGAAGTCAGTTTGATAATTCCTTCCGAATACACGATCCACTTCGTCCATCACCATCACGGTCGGCATGATTGCTCCCTGCAGGACATAGTCACCAATGTACGCCGTCAGCTTATCTTTCGCCCCGAGTGGTCCCTGCCAGTTCTCGTCCGGCGAAGCAGCAAGTTTGAGTCGTTCGTGGATCGCATCAGCAAGATAACGCAAGAGTGTATCCAATCGCTCAAGGTATCGTTCATCAAACGATTGGAAGTCGAAATCAATCACAGAGTATTGCCGCGTACTGATATAAGTCATCGCCTTCTGCACCAGAGAACTCTTGCCCATTTGTCGAGCGCCTTCAATGTGGGTTGTACTCCCTTCCCGTCTAACCTGTTGCTGCAAGGCGTGATCGTACTGACGCTCGATGTACACCGCTGAACTTGGCGCCAGCGTACCGGTAGGCACCTCGAAGGGAAGTACGATAGGCGCCAGCGTAGAACGTTTACGACTGGTGGTAAGCCGCTGACGAATAGCCGTGACAAGGCGGGTCAACTCCGTGCGATGTCTATCGGGCTGAGTGAAATCGATGGGAGTCAGATACCCGAGACGGAGGGGCAATTCACACTGAGCAAGGAAAAGAGGGATAAGGCGACGCTGGCGGGCGGCGGGGTCAAGGGTCTGCACCAAAATGTTTTCAAAGTCCGTCCATCCGCTTCCTCCTTCAATATATTCTCGTGTCAGTATCGCTATCGTCTTGTGGCTTTGCAGAACAGCACGCTCCATCTCCGTGGGAAGCGGGGCGCCAGGTTCAAAACTCTCGCGGTCGATACACACCTTGAGCCCAGCATTCTTCAACTGTGGCACGAGCCAGCCAGCCACCCAATCCTGGTCACGGTGGCTATAGCTGATGAAAACGTCGTACTTGAAGCGTTGTCGTTTTTTTGCACTCACAGTCACTCCTCAAGGATGCCAGTCCGTTTCGTATCTGTCTGTTGACAGACCTCCTCTGAACCCATCAGAATCGCTTTCCGTAACCCTACTGTATTCCCATACCGTACATGATTCACCCAGCCTCGCACACTGACCGTGAGGTTGGCTAGCGACTCGACTCGTGTTTGCTCATGGGAATTGATGCCCGTGCTACAAAGATCCTTTCGTTCCCGGCGATAAAATCGCCGGGCTACATAACCACGCCCCATGAATGGGGCTTTGCGAACCCGGCGATGAATCGCATACGATACTCTCATGCCCTACTGGCAACTCTTCTACCACATCGTCTGGTCTACCAAGAACCGCGAACCACTGCTCACGCCAGAGCTTGAACCCCTCGTGTATGGGTTGGTATGTGGCAAAGCGCACAGCCTTGAAGCGAAGGTCTTGGCCATCAACGGCATGGCCGACCACATCCATGTCGTTGTCTCGATTCCACCGAAAGTAGCCGTCGCGACCTTCATTGGACAGATAAAAGCCTTGGCATCGACACGTGTCAATCAATCACATTCAGTTTCACACCGTTTCGCGTGGCAAGAGGAATATGCTGTATTTTCGGTCGACAAAAAGCGGCTGCCACATCACGTCACCTACGTCGAACGCCAGAAAGAGCACCACGCACAGGGTACTACCATTCCATTGTTGGAACGAACGCGCGAAGACCAACCACCACCTTCTGCCCGGCGATGAATCACCGGGTCTACCCGACACTACCATACAAATGGGGCGGATAAGCCGGATTTATCCGGCGCAGCTTTGTAGCCCGGCCATTGATGGCCGGGGAAGCGTTGCGCGCCCCGCCAGCCGGCCAGTCATGGCAGGGAATTTTGCTTCCAACCTCCCCCCCGGCGATGAATCGCCGGGCTACAGCACGACGCCCCATGAATGGGGCTTTGGGACACTCTTTGAAGCCGGATTTATCCGGCGTGATTATGTAGCCCGGCCATTGATGGCCGGGGAATGTGCCAATTGCTCCAGCGATGCATGGCCGGGAATAAGGCCGCCATATTTCGCCCACCATGCCCGCTCCGCGGCACCTTTCCCTACACCCTACAGCCTGAAGCCTACAGCCTGTTCTCAGAGTTTCAGAATTCATGAGGAACAGAGTCCAGAGTTTCAGAGATCAGAGGGCAAACATGGACGCAGAACAAGACGAAAACCGAGGTGGACGAGGTAGCGGGAGTGCGGGGAGTCCCTGAGGCGGACGGCGCAGCGGGCGCTCCTCTGATAGCTCCAGCAGCAACCGCCGCGCAGCACGCGCAGAACATCGTTATTAGCATCCAGCTGCTCCCATCCGTCAGTTAGTTGGTAAGGATAGGAAAAGTCTGGTTTGCCCACTTCCTTCCCCCACAAGCTTCGCGTCCATTCCCATACATTCCCGGCCATATCTAAACAACCATACGGTGACGCCCCATCGAGAAACACTCCAACCGGAGTCGTGTCGTTCAAGTCCAATTCTACGCTATTGCACTTGACAGGATCGAAGGTATCGCCCCAGGGGTAGATACGTGCTTCCTTGTCCCCACGCGCGGCCTTCTCCCATTCTGCTTCGCTGGGTAAGGAAATCAGCTTTCCAGTCATGCGGCTGAGCCACGCACAATAGGTGATGGCATCGTGCCAACTGACGTTCACGACTGGGTGTTCGAGTTTCCCTTTCGGTGGTTGCCCATTCTCCCAATGTTCTGGCGCGTTTACTCCCATCGCCTGCACATAGAGTGCATACTGGGCATTGGTGATGAGGGTGCGTGCGAGCAGAAATTCTTCCACAAACACAGGGTGAAGCGGTTTTTCGTCTGCAAAAGCCAGTTGATCTTTGTCATCACTGCCCATCCAAAATTCGCCCGCCGGAATCGTTATCCACTGCGGATCACCGTAAGGCAGAGACCAGTACGGACTTCCTCCCCCAAACTTTCCGCTTTCAATCCGGCTCAAAGCATTCGCTGCCGCGATCCGGCGATGGATAACCGCTCGTCGCTTCTCGGGCACGCCGGTAAACTTTCCGAACCAACTCCCGAGCCCACTGGTCGCCTTCGGAATCGGAGTATTCAGTTCCGTCTGTAGTCTGGTAGTCAGGGTTGCTTCGATGCCTCCTTCCGCCCGACTGGCACCGACATCACGGATACATTCGGCGGCAAGGATCAGATTGTGAAACAGCTCCGGTTCACGCGGGGCATCGACAATGGCGCGGATCAAGCGGTTCGTCTTTCCTTGGTTCTTGGTGCTGAGGACTCCAGCCTCTAGCAAAATCACCTCACGCCAAAACGGGTCGGCCGCATGGGTCAGCGTGTAGAAGAGAAAATCATCACGCTCAGCGACGACGACGGCCA
>JAYVFX010000777.1:0-4910 GCA_043772795.1 Deltaproteobacteria bacterium | reverse complement strand
AGATCAAGACTACCCTGCGTTCCTGCAAGGCGCGCACCAAGCGAAAGCTTACCAACGCCCTGGGGAAAGCCCTGACGTTGATTACTCAGGAGGACATCCACGGGTGGTTTGAACATTCTGGGTATGTCTTCTCATTCAACTGAAAACCGCTATAAGGGGGCACTCGCGGTAACGCTGAGAGCCGTTCCTCCCTGACTGTCTTGTCGATTGGGATCTGCCCCGCCTTGTAAGAGCACTTCGACGAGGTCAAGGCTCGCAGTCCCGTATACGACTGCATACATGAGCGCAGTGTAGCCACGTTCATCCACTTGATTCACGTCAACCCCTGCTTGTAGCGCCTCACGGACCGCGTCCAACTTGCTCGCGCGTACGGCTGCTATCACGTCCGTATTCGTACCGACGTGCTCAACGGAGAGGAGCAGTCTAATCTGATATGGTAAGGGGCGATCCAAGGGTGGTACCCACGACAGCATTCCAGAGAGGCTCACCATAGCATTGCGCTTCGCCAGCTCACGAAGGGAAGGGCCAGTATACGTCAGAGATTCCACCAGGCGAACGTTGCGAATTGTGAGTGGCTCGATGACTGTGCCATGAAATGGTTCCAGATTGACATAGTTCTGCAGGTCCTTGACACAAAAAGATTCGTTCAGCACAGCCAGGAGAGGCGGTTTGTTCGTCACTGATTGGGTGCTGTCAGGGCACATATGAGATTCGCACTGTGACCTTTCTTCGAAGACTGTTCCTGTTACCGAGATATAGCGAGGGTGGTCGTCCAAGCAATGATCGTCAACTGCTGAAGCAATGTGATCGCTGAGTGCAAACACGGTGAGAGAAAGCAACAAAATTCGGAATCCCAGCATTGGCCTCATCCACATGCAAAATGTTATTAAGGTACGACAACGATCCGCATTCCTCCCGAGCTCGGAGAGAGAGAAATGGTTAGGTCTTCGCCTTTGAATATAACACACCATGAGTATACTATTGAAAATTGTTGATTAAATGGACGCTAAAACCTTGCCCACTTTTAGACAAATCGATGAAATCTAACGCCGCATACTGAGGGGGGGCAAATGTGGTGAGCGTCCCACTCGGGGGATGGTTAAGCGGCACTTCCTTTGTCTATGGGATTTGGAGTGCTTCGATAGTAACCGTGCCGCCTTCCACTGTCTGAATATGCAGCTCATACCTATAGAGTAATCCCATGCCGATCAGGAGCAGCGTGTCAGCCGCGTCTGTTTCTACCGTTCTCAGGTGCCCGTCCCACAGCACGGTTGCTTCGTAGACATCGAACTGATGGAGGCTGCCATCGCCGAGCTCGGCCTGAGCTTGACCCCGCCACGTAAGACCAAGGGCAACAATAAGAGAGAACGGCAGGGTCAAGAACCCTGTGAAGCCCGTATCGATCACCGCGTCCATTTCCCGCTCTTGTCCGCTCGGGCCACGCACGACAATGGGAATGATAGCTTCACGCTTGTCGTTGACCACTCCGGTAATCACGCCGACTCCGGGAAGCGGCGGGGACCAAAGCGATGCAAAGCACGATGCCCAATCCGTACGAACCACGTTTGCGCATTCGGGCAACGGGTTAACAAGCGGTTAGAAGCGGTAAGGGCATCTTCGGCTACCTCAAACATGCCTGTTTCGATGTCGATGGCAGCGATCTTTCCTTCGTTCCCGTCCTCGACTTGTGGGCGGACGTGTTGCTCGTAGAGTTCCGTGCCACGCCGGGCAAACTCTTCTTTACTGTAACGTGCGTGTTGTGGAGTCGCCACGGTTTTTCTCCTATTCCTGTAGGATCATAAGATAGCTCACGGAGTAGTTGCATTACAATCAGCTTCTTTCTGGACCCAGCCCTGTACTCCATCACCTAACACTAGCCATTAGTTTCGCGATTTCTGGAGTGTACAAGAATGCCAGTATCTGCGCGGTTTCTAGCAGCACACGATTTTTATGCACATCGGTATCAAACCAAGGTGTGCACAGAAATCAATGAATTTGGCACAATATCTGGGTTTTTCTTATCTTTACCCCTCGAAAAAACGCGAAACTAATGACTAGCTCTGACGAACAACCCACGAGCTTTAGACCTCCTTGCACGACGACCATCCGCGCTCGCTAACCCAAAAATACTCTGTCTTATGCGGTATGCGGCATATGCCTCTGCGACTCTCCACTGTCGAAATATAACTCTACGTGATTTATTCTCTAGTCGGCGTTTGGTAGACAGATTATCGCCAGTTTTCTAAACTCGACATGTGAGCCCTGTATCGGACATAAAAAAGTGCTAGGTGCTTTCGTTACGATCGTCAGATAGGAGATTTCCTTGTGCTGACCCTGAGGCCCTATCAAGATGAAGCCATCGCCTGCGTGACGCGCGCATATGGACGCGGCATCTCCCGTCCCCTCATTGCGCTGCCCACGGGCACAGGCAAAACAGTGGTCTTTTCACATCTCGTCAAACAGCGCCCGGGACGCTGTCTCGTTCTGGTCCACCGGGATGAACTCATTCGCCAGGCCTACGAGAAGCTCACAGAGATCCTTCCGGACGTTGTTCCTGGCGTCGTGAAGGCCCAAGAAGACGATCATCACGCACCCGTGGTCATTGCCTCCGTTCAGACCCTAGCGCACCAGAAGCGGCTGGACCGTATAACGTGGGACTTTGCCACTGTGATCGTGGACGAAGCGCATCACGCGGTCGCGCCGACGTATCGTCGGATTCTAGATCGGGCGGGTTCGTTCACTCAAAAGGGACCGCTGACACTTGGCGTTACTGCTACACCAACGCGTGGGGACCGGGTCGGTCTCGAACATGTCTTCCAAAAGATCGTGTACCGCAAAAGCCTGCTCGAAATGATTATGGCAGGCTATCTGGCCGATCTTCGTGCGGTACAGGTTCACCTGCACGCTGACTTCCGGCAGTTACGGACGCGCGCTGGGGATTTCGTGGATGCGGAAGTGGCGAACATGCTGTTACAAACGAACGCACCTGAGCATATCCTTGCGGCCTACCAGGAACATGCCCCTGGCCGCAAGGCGCTGCTCTTTACGCCCACCGTCCATCTTGCCGAGCTGATGGCGGAGCTGTTCAATAGTGCAGGGATTCCCGCGGAATGCGTCAGTGCCACAACGCCCCTGGATGATCGACGCGCGTTGTTGCACCGCTTTCGCACAGGAGAGACCCGTGTCATCACGAATTGTGGGGTACTCACGGAAGGATACGATGAGCCATCCGTTGATTGTGTGATTGTAGCCCGTCCGACCCAAAGCACGCCGCTCTTCACCCAAATGGTGGGCCGTGGGACACGGCTCTATCCGGGCAAAGCCGACTGTCTGGTAATCGACGTGGTAGGAGCAACAACCCACCATCATTTGGCGAGCGTCGCCTCGCTGACCGGCTTGCCGTTGCACGCGTTACGTGCCCGGACGGTCAGGGAAGTGCAAGAGGAACTCGAACAGTACGAAGAGCGGAAGCCAGCCATCAGTCACACGACAGCGCAGGCGGTCGACCTGTTTCGCCAGCGTCCGTTGCACTGGCTCAAAGTGGAAGAGGTATTTACATTATCGCTAGGTGACCTGGGATGGATTCTGCTCTCGCCCGAAGGGCATGAGTCAGCACGCTGGCGGGCATCCATCGTCTCCCAAAACGGAGAGCATACGGACTTAGCCTCCGGGTACTCACTGCCGTATATTCAAGGCATTGCTGAAGATCATGCCCGCAAAGTGGGAGCGGGAGGACTGACGAATCCGAAAGCGTACTGGCGGCAAAATCCTACCAGTGACAAACAGATCAATATCCTCCGCTATCTGCGTGTCCCTCATGCGTTGCCGCTCACCATGGGTGAGGCGTCCGACTTGATCACGCAGGAGAAGATGAGAGAGGCAGTGATGCGCGCGGCAGCACGAGGGTTCCGCGTAGCGGGCAGCTCCAAAACAGCAGCGCGTGTGAGGGGTAAGAGCTATGGACGCTCTCCGCATCCCACAAGTCAGACACGCCGAACGTGGTGAGCGCAGGCGAGATCAACGGGTGAGTATCCAGATCGTGATGATTGACCGCCGTAGAAAGTATCCGGTTTGGAGAGAGTGTAAACACACTGTGAATATGGTGTCGATAAATCTTGACTTATTGGACTATCGCCCCGCTATAAACCAAGCTCGCTATGTGAGCCGAGGCGCACGAGTTCGAGGCTGTCGGCATCCGGTTTGCGGTAGATGAGGATGAGATCGGGCTTCAAATGGCAGTCGCGGTGATCGCTCCATTCGCCGGAGAGCGGGTGATCAAAATTGCGACGCGGTAACGGCGTGTCGGCGGCCAGCAGATTGACGACTTCCATGAGTAGGGCATCGAGCTTTTTCCCGTGTTGCCCTGATTGCTCCCGCCGGTAGTCCCGCTTGAAGCGGGTGGTGTATTTAACTTCCCGCATTCAGGCTCGCCAGAAGTTTTTTCGGTTTTCCGACTTTGACGAGTTCGCCGCGCCGTGCGGCTTTCATGGCCGCGATGGTTGCGGCATTGGGGACGAGCAGCTCGAACGGAAGGGCTTTTTCCGCCGCTACGCGCGTGAGCAACAAGCGAAAAGCATCGGAGACAGTGAGTCCGATTGCCTTGAGGACGGCAGCAGCTTCTTTCTTGGTGCGTTCATCAATTCGTGCACGGACAACGGCAGCATCAGCCATGATGGTAACTCCTTAATTGAGCTACATTGTAGCCCAAACGGGCGATTATGTACAGAAGAAAATAGGCTATGATAGCCAATCTATTAACATCACAAACTGTCCAGTTTTTCTTGAGTTTTCGGACACCGCGGAACTCATAGTGCCTATATTCTTGCTTCTAACCACTGAGACCAATTCCTTCCATAACCAGGATGGGTAGATTTTTGCTAAATAAATTAGGGAGAGGTCTGGCTCTTTGC
>JAYVFX010000776.1:0-3094 GCA_043772795.1 Deltaproteobacteria bacterium | reverse complement strand
GTCACGTGCCCGCACGTCCGCGTAGGGTCTGCCGTGCACAATAAGCTGGGCCACGTCATCAGCCTTAGGTTTAAGCAGGAGCGGATTCATATGCACAATAGGTTCCTGGCGTGCGCCCGCCGCCTGCACGGCCGTGGCCCGGGCGATCTCTCCTCCGTCACGTGTGACGAAAGAATTCAGTGCCATATTTTGCGACTTGAAAGGAGCAATACGGAGACCGCGATTGGCGAACAACCGGCATAATCCGGCGACGAGCGTCGTCTTGCCGGCGTCCGAACTCGTTCCCTGCAGCATGATAGGTTGCATTGTGACGGTCTCCGTCTTTCTCGTTACTGCACTTCGAAGAGGTGGAGGTTGTCACCTGCGACTGCAAGCAGATGCGAGGCTGGCTCGTAGGCTAAGGCGGCCCCAAAGCGGGTCGAGACCTCTTGTTTCCCCAACACCATTAGGCGGTCACTCTCAATGACACCCACCCAGACGACACCCTCCTGTGTCGCTGCGAAGAAGTAGTGTTTCCCACCAATCACCGCTTGATCAGCACAGAAGTTGAACACTTGATCGAGTGACCCGTCCACCGTCAGGTTTGCCGAGTCGAGCGGCTCGAACTCGGCTTCGTGAACACGATAGAGCCAGAGATTCTTATCGGCGGAGCCAACAGAGCAGTTGGCCAGTACTAGATAGTCTCCGCAGGTGTCAATATCGTTGATCCCGCGCTGAGCAGCGGCATTATACCGCATCCTCGTCGTAATCACTCCTTTCGCAACATTGACGAGGCAGAGGTCACCGTCCTCAGATCCCGTGACGACATACCCAGGCTGCCACTGCTCTACGCCGCGAATATTCTTGAGGGGATATGGGCTTGGAATGGGAGAAGGCGAGCGCAGGTCTAGCGTGTATACGAGTGTGAACGCGTCTTCTCCTTCCACCTTCCATACGAGGAGAAAGCCGTTGGCGTGACCCGAGACGAAGTAGCGGGTGTCCCCGATCACTGTTGTTGTGCTGTCATTCGCCACACCGACCGCCGGATCGTAACAAAGCGTCTTCTGAATACGAATGCCTTGCTCTGTAAACGTGCCGTCCGACTTCCAGACCACGATTGACTTCTCGTCGTTCGACGAAGCGAAGAGTGTCGGACCGACGCGCGTGATCATCTCAACACCCGCGAGCGAGGGGGCGACAAGCGCCGCCGAGATAATCGGTGCGCTCACAGATGCCTTCCCGCAGTGAAACACGGTAAGCATGCCATCCCAGCGTCCGATGGCGAAGGTGCGCTCGTCTAGCCACCTAACCTCCTGTGCCATCGAGTAGATTGTACCGAGGTCCTGAAGTGGGATCAGTGCGGGAGCGGCTTCGGCTGCTGCGGTCATCGGCTGCTGCTCGATGAACAACGGAATTGGTTGCATCGTCTTCATGGGTAAAATCCTCAAGTTATCGCTACAAATCTATTACGCTTCACTATCATCAGCTGCAATAGATAGTGCAGTGCAGAGAGTTTTTAGGTTGGCGGGCGCGGCGTACGAACGTCGAGGTGAGTCCCAGCCGGTGGGGCCGCGCCCAGTAAGCTAAAAATCCGATTGAACTAAATCGCGTCGAACCTGACCGTTATGAGGAAGGAATCCCTCGCAGGGCTCGACACAAGGGTGAAGCTGAGGACAACTCCCAGTGAGAGGACAACTCCACTGTTTTCCGGAGACAGAAGTCGCGGAGAAAAACCCCCAGTGCTCCTGCGCTACTGGCTGAAACGAGGGACGCAACACAGTCCCGAGACAGACCCGTGCGGTGACACACACTAGCGTGCAGTCCACGTCGGGAACCAGGATCACCAGACAGAAGAGAAGCGGGGGCATGCTCATGAACTATCCCAGACGGGCACTGGCGTCGTGGGACACGCTGGAAGCGTCTCTACACGCACCATCTGGCCCTGAGCACACACGGGACACACGCGCAGGGACTTCCCCGTGAGCTGTTCATAGCGGTCCCGGTAGTCGACGCGTAAAGTTGAGACCGGTGCACTCGGCTCCATCGCCAGCAAATGGCGACACAAGTCTAACTTGGCCTGCCGGTAGCGGTTGCCCAGAAAGCCGAAGTGACGGATACGCTGGAAGCCGCTGGGCAGGACGTGCAAAAGGAACCGGCGAATGAATTCCGTAGGCGTGAGTGTCATGAGCTTTTGCATATCGTGCTGGCGATAGTCCTTCCAACGAAAGGTGATCTGCTCCTGGCCCATACTGAGCAGACGGTTATTGGAGATCGCCACCCGATGCGTGTAGCGCCCCAAGTAGTCGAGCCCGCGTTGCGCACTGCCAAAGGGCTTCTTGGCGTAGACCACCCACTCACGCTGTCGGAGGGGGACCAGATATGCGGCGAAGGCCTGCGGATCGTGAAGAGACGCAAGCGCGCCAGAAAAGTGCAACTGTCCAGTCGTATAAGCGTGGTCGAGCTGTTCCAGAAATACCCGCCGAAACAAGCGCGCCAGCACGTGTACCGGCAAGAAGAACCCAGGCCGACAGGCGATCCAGTGGGTACCATCCGGAGCAATCCCGCCGCCCGGCACGATACAATGCAGGTGTGGGTGGTGCAGCAAGGTTTGGCCCCAGGTATGCAACACTGCCAGAAAGCCGATCTCGGCTCCAAGGTGTTTGGGGTCAGCCGCAATCGTGCGCAAGGTCTCCGAGGTAGCACGGAACAGGAGGTTATAGACGACCCGTTTGTTCTGATACGCAATCGCGGCAATCTCTTGCGGCACG
Organism: Deltaproteobacteria bacterium; assembly: GCA_043772795.1. Taxonomy (GTDB): domain Bacteria; phylum Desulfobacterota; class Binatia; order Bin18; family Bin18; genus VGTJ01. Next base: position 347 of record JAYVFX010000776.1, on the reverse strand, counting down.
GTAAAGACGACGTGAAAGTACTCCGTCTCCAAGAGTTCCGCACGACGATCCTCCAGCCACTGGGCGCGTGCCAGGGACTGACATTTTGGGCAGTGCCGATTGCCGCAGGAGTTATAAGCAATGCGTTGATGCCCACAGGTATCGCAGTGTTCGACATGGCCACCAAGAGCGGCCGTACGACAAACTTCGATGGCCCGCATGACGCGACGCTGGGCCTGGGAGAGGGAAGCGCCGTGCGTCTGCCGATAGTGCGGCCCATAGTGGCGAAAGATATCCGCCACTTCCAAGGAAGGACGCATACTGGACCCTCCGTTTAGAAGTATTGGGGTGGCGCTGCTGGCTCAGGG
>JAYVFX010000775.1:0-5669 GCA_043772795.1 Deltaproteobacteria bacterium | reverse complement strand
AATGTTGCGAAGCTACTAAAAGAAGAACCAAACCGCTGGTGCGAAGTGACACTCCTGGCAGGAGCGAAGGCGGCGCGTGGAGCGGCAGCGAACGCCTGGGCACTGGCTGAAGCGTTGTGCCTTGAGGAGCCACCCGTAGAGAAGCTGGATGATGAACGGGGTTACTGGGGTGCACTGTTAGCGGCACAGGTCCTGATTGAAAACAAAAGTCTCGACGCAGTTGCTGAATACAATCGTGCTAAAGTTGAGAAGATTCGTCGCTGGCTAACCTGCACCCTCACTCACGGTGCGCTACCGCCTATTGATCGAGCGCAGGCCGGTGACGCATTGGCAGTTATCGGTGACCCGCGGTTTCACGGATCTGAAGTGTGTCGCCTGCCTGCTGAGCCGTTGTTAGGATTTATTGAAATTCCGGCAGGACTGTTTGTGATGGGGAGCGATCCAAAAATAGACAAGAATGCTGATGAGAGCGAGCAAAAACAACATAACGTGATGTTGCCACGTTATTACATGGCTAAGTATCCCGTAACAGTCGCACAGTTTGCGGCCTTTGTGGCGGAAGAAAAAGATGAACCCTCGGACAAGGACAGTTTACGCGGGCTGGCGAATCATCCGGTTGTGAACGTTACCTGGCATGATGCGCAAATTTCAATTAGACGAGAGAGGTGCGTGAGCGTGAGTTTCCCCGGCCATTGATCGCCGGGCGGAGGTGGGAGCAATGTTGATGTCTCCGGCCATCAATGGCCGGGAGAAAATGTGAAGCCTACGCAAACACGTCCTTCACTAAAAGTGTGAACCCAGCCAATACGCGTGAGCGTATGCTGTCTCGTACAGTGGACACTTTGCCGCGACCAAAGCGTTTGCCCGAGAGGTTGTAGACGGTCACTTCGCGGCGTTTCGTATCGACAATCCAGTACTCCTCCACGCCGTTTTCTTCGTAGATGGATTTTTTCTCGGTGCGATCGCGTTGTGCGGTTGCCGGTGAAAGAATCTCTATGGTGAGGTTCGGTACGATACGGACAAATTTTCCGGGTTGCGGTTCTGGACCGGCAGCAAAGCGTGCTGCAGAGATGAATGAAATATCCGGCTCGACAGTGTCGCCCGAGGGGAAATCGTAGCCTGCGCTGGAACCTAAAATGATCCCCAATTTGTGGGTGCGAACAAAAGTACTGAGAGGCGTGTGAATATTGGACTCTACTGTTCCATGAGGCCAGCCCGCCGGTGGGTTCATGATAATTCTTCCCCGCAACAACTCGTAGTGGTTGATGTCCGATTTCGGTCGTTCATCAAGCCAGTGCTTGAATTTTTTCTGCGTGAAGGTCTCGGTCGAGATGAAAGCAGTTTGCGTGGCCATGCGCCAAACTGTAGTCAATTTTCTGCATGAAGGGAAGGGGAAAAAGAGAAGGCAGGTTGTGATGCCTGCCTTCTTGATGATGAAAATGTTGAGGGTAGTGGGTGCTGACAACCCCTCACCCTAGCCCTCTCCCTCAAGGGGAGAGGGAATATGAAACCTGCCTCTTACCCCTGCGCGGCACGAATCAACGGCTCGAGCTCGCCTTTGGCATGCATTTCGCGGATGATATCGCAGCCGCCAACAAACTCTCCGTTAATGTACAATTGCGGAACCGTCGGCCAGTTGGCGTAGCGTTTGATCCCGTCTCGAACCTCGGGGTTTTCAAGCACGTTCAAGCTGGCATATTCGACCTTGTACGAATCCAGGACCTGGATCGTGGCCGCAGAAAATCCGCACATGGGGAAGTCAGGGGTTCCTTTCATGTACAGCATGATCTTGTTCTGTTTCACTTGCTCTTCAATCTTCTTGAGCACATCTTCTGCCATTGGCGATTCCTCCTTAATGGGATTTGCGGGGTTGAATGTTGACGACGTTTGCCGATTGTTCTTGCTGAAGTTCTTCGGGTGTCAATGTGGTTAACGCCAGTGCGTGAATGCGTTGTACCATCGCGTCTTGCAACGCACCATACACCATGCGATGTCGGTTGACTTTGTTCTTACCAACAAACGAGGGAGAAACGACGAAGGCTTCATAGTGGTCACCGCCGCCGGTCGTATCATGAACCTGCACCTGGGCATCGGGAATCGCTTGGGTAATTAAGGAATGAATCTCTTCGGCAGTGATCGGAGCAGGCATGCTCGATATCCTCGTTGGCTTTCTTAGACCTTACTAGTCCACAATATAGCCGTGCTGTAAGGGTGCTGCAAGCTAGAAACAGAAAAGGTGGGCGATGCCCACCCTATTGGTCTGCGGAAAGGGTAAAAGGGAAAATGGTGAAATGGGGAAAAATAGTCTGGATGTCTAAGAGTCTGTGAGTCTAGGGTCGAAAAAAGAACAGGCAAAGAGGGCTCTATTTCTTGACTCTGGACTCCTAGACTCCCAGACGCTTAGACTATTTTCGCCGTTTCCCCTTTGCCCCATTTCCCCTGCCTTATATAGGTAGTTACTTCTTTTTCATTTCACCGCCGCAGCACTTAATGGTCCCGTTACCGCCTTTGGTGACGATGACCTGCGAGTTGCATTTTTCGCAGAGATACATTTTGCCAATCTGATTCGCCATGAACTTTCCTCCTGTGAGAATTACTATTGTCCTGTGAACATTGGTTTTTTCTTACCGAGAAACGCCCGCACCCCTTCTGCTCGGTCCTGGGTCGTTTGCAACAGTGCGTATAGATCCTCTTCTAACCGTAGTCCCTGATCAAGGGTCAGATCCATCGCTTTGTGTACAGCCTCTTTCCCGAGACGAAGGGCAATGGGTCCTTTCTCTAGCAGATTTTGTACTACCTCATCAACACGGGTTGTGAAAGTGGCGGTTGGAGCCATCAAGGAGATGAGTCCGATCCGTTGCGCTTCGGTTGCATCGATACTTTCTCCGGTTAAGACTAACTCAAGAGCTTTCGCTTGACCAACTACACGTGGCAAACGTTGCGTGCCACCGCCGAACGGCGTTAGCCCGTGCGTGACTTGTGGCAGGCCAAAGTGCGAACCTTCGACAGCGAGTCGTAAATCACATGCGAGCGCCAGTTCTAAACCGATCCCGAGGGCATCGCCGTTGAGTGCCGCCAGTGTCGGTTTCGTGATGACTGCAACTGCTTCAACACAACGCAGGTCACCAAACTGTGCGTGAATCTCTTGCGCTGCCGCCACTCCCTTTTTCTCTGCTGGGTATTCAAGACCAAGACAAAAAACACTGCCGCTGCCAGTGAGGACAACCAGTTCAATTGCGTCGTCATCTTCAACAGTCTGGCAGAGTGTAGTCAGCTCTTCGGCCATGGCAGGGGTGAGTTTGTTCCCGGAATCGGGGCGACAAAGCTGGATCCAGACGACTTTGCCGCGTTGTTCGTAGGTGAGGTCAGGCATGTCATGCAGGTAAGGACACGGCATACCGTGTCCTTACGTTTGGTAGTTATTCCGTAAATTGGGCTTTCAGTTCTTTCTTGAGGATCTTACCTAATGGGTTTTTGGGCAGCGCATCAACAAAACGAATGATCTCTGGCTTTTTGAAACTTGCCAGTCGTTGACGGCAGAAGTCCGACAGCTCATCTGACGATGCTGTCTTACCGGGGCGCAACGCAACAAACGCAGCGATCTTTTGTCCCCAATCAACATCGGGAACACCGATGACTGCGGCTTCATCGATTGCCGGATGCGCGTGTAGTACCGCTTCGATTTCTGCTGGGGCAATGTTCTCACCACCACGGATGATGATGTCGTCCTTACGACCGACGAGATACACATAGCCGTCTTCATCAAGATAGCCCATATCTCGCGTATGCAGCCAACCGTTAGCATCAAGCAGGGCGGCTGTCGCGCTTTCTTGGCCAGCATAGCCTTTCATAACGCGTGGAGTGCGAATGACGACTTCTCCAATCTCATTGGCTGGGAGCGGCTTGTTGTCGTCGTCAAGCACTTGTACTTCAACATCAGGAAGTGGCAAGCCCACCGAAGTGAGACGTTTGAGGTTACGTTCGACTTCGGCCTGAGTGCCGTCGAGGCGGTGGTCGGCTGGGCCGAGTACCGTGAGCGTAGATGTCGTTTCCGTTTGTCCGAACGCGTTAACAAAGCCGGTGCCTTTGGGGAAGGACTCAATCGCTTTACGAATAACTGGGAACGGCATTGGCGAGCCGCCATACGAGAGGTTTTGCAAGCTCGACATATCATACTTTGAGAACTCAGGATGATCGATGAGTTGCTTCATCATTGTCGGAACAACGAAGGCATGCGTGATCTTCTCTTTGTGGACGGCCTCTAACCATTCCTTGGGGTCAAACTGTTTCAATACCACGATTTTTCGACCGGCCCAGATCGCAGTCATGATATTGGCCGTGCCAGCGATATGGTAAAGCGGGGCGCACAGCAATGAAGTGCCGCGGTCGGTGCCGTCGGCCATTTCGACCGTACCGACAACATAGCTGGTGAAATCGCCATACGTCAGCATGACACCCTTGGGTAGCGATGTTGTTCCGCTCGTATACATAAGGATCGTCACATCGCTCTCGTCCACTTCAGCATCGTCAATATCAGGCGAACCATCTGCCACAAGCTTCTCAAAATCTAACATTCCGGGTGACGACCCTTCCATCGCCACATACTGCTTGACACTGGTGAATTTTGGTTGCAAGGCTGTAATCAGATCGACATAACGCGAACCGACAAACAGGACCTTTACATCTGCTGCGGTGACCATGTACTCAATTTCCGGCTGTTTGGCGCGGTAATTGAGTGGCACGAAGGTTGCCCCCAGAGTTGCAGTGGCATAATAGGACTCGATAAATTGGTTTGAATTGGTCTGTAGCGCTGCCACGCGATCGCCTGGTTTTACCCCGAGCTTTTGCAGGCTTGTGGCCAGTCGCCGCACACGCTCAAGTGCCGTTGCATAGGTCAGGCGGGTCTCTTCAAAAACGATGAGTTCCTGATCCGGAAACATCATGGCAGGAATGCTCAAAAAATTTGCAGTGTTCATTGCTGCTCCTTACAAAACAAATTAGCGTTTGGCCTTCACTCTTAGCTTTTAGCAAGAACTATAACTCTGTCTATTGTGCGATCATTGCGAATAGACGTTTCTCCAGCTGGAGCCCTTCCGCCAGAGACAAATCTGCTCCTTGACGAATTGCTCGCTTCACCAGGGTAAGAACCCTGGGCTCATATTGGGCAAGTGTGCACGCTAGAGTTTTAGCTGCCGTCAAGAGGGTCTCCCGGGGGACAACGCGGTTCGCCAGACCGATGTTCCTTGCCTCTTCGGCGTTGACTCTTCTGCCGGTCAGAACCATATCTAAAGCCCGCCCCAAGCCGATCGCGCGGGGCACAGTTTGGGTGCCTCCGACACCCGGAATCATCCCCAAGCCAGTTTCTGGCAAGAAGAAGATGGTATCGTCTGCAGCAATAGTGATATCGCAGAGCAAGGCCATTTCCATACCGCCACCGACTGTAAACCCGTGCACCGCGGCGATGGTTGGTTGAGGGAGACTGAGTAACGTTCCCCACACGTTCCGACGCCAGCGAATCTCTCGCGCCTTGGTTGGTGACGGAGCCGAGCCGAATTCTGCAACGTCACCGCCGGTAGAAAAAGCCGGACCTTCACCACGCAGAATCATCACCCGGACTTCGGGATCATCTCGTACCGCACAGAGAATTTCATAGAGATCATCGCGCATCT
>JAYVFX010000774.1:0-4652 GCA_043772795.1 Deltaproteobacteria bacterium | reverse complement strand
GTCCGTTAATAACTTCGTGACCGTGTCTAACGCACGATGGATGGTATCGAAGTCCTCTGGAACGAGATGTAACTCTAGGCGCTTCAGACGAGCAAAGACCCCTTCGAGAGCTTGGCAAACTGCTTCGATCTCCGTGAGGTCCACCGCGCGCGCTGCCCCTTTGAGGCTATGTGCTTCGCGGAAGATCGTTTCTACTATTGGTGTCTGTTCCTCAGGTGTAGAGGCTTTCTCGAGCGCGAGCATTTCAGTGATCATGGCCTGGAGGTGCTCATCAGCTTCCAGACGAAAGGTGGCAATCAACTGGCTCAGAAAATCGGTGTTGGCGCTGCTCATCGTTTCCTCTCACGTCCTAATGGGGATGGTTCCTTATCCTCTGTGGTTATCGAGGGCACTGGGACTTTCCAGTGAACCTTATTGCGCCTACGGTCTGAGAAGGACGACAATGTCCTGTCTGTGTTGTTCTAGTGATAATGTTCACGATGATTGCTGTCCCCCCCTTCGCATTTCACAGTTTACTATCGAGAGAAAAAGACGAATCTTTAGAGAACCTCGGGGCTGCGCAACAAAGGTGCCCAGAATCAGCAGCTGTTATCCTTCGTGAGGCCCTTGCCGCAGACTTCCGAGTAGTTTTGCTGCATCTAGGACGACAACGCCTTCGTCTGTGATCCCTTGTAGGTACCGCGCGCGGGAATTTGCCAAAGTCGAGAGCGGTGGATGGATATTGGCGAGTGGCAGGCTACGGACTCCAATGATGAGGTCTGTAATAATCCCAGCTTCGAGTCCCCCGGACTTCATAAGGAGTACGGTGCTGTGTTCGGAGACGTGCTGTGTGGGCACACCCAATAATGAGGTGAGGTCAACGACAGGAAGAATACGACCACGAACATTGATGATGCCCAGAACATAAGGCGGGGTACACGGCAGCGGAGTCAGTCCCCTGAGTGCATATACTTCACGGACGGCGGTTGAGGGAAAGGCGTATGTTTCCTCTCCGAGACGGAATTCGGCAATCTCGATTTGGAGACCCGTTGCCGCTGTTTCCTCCGGTAGTCGCGCGAGGGTCTGCGCGCGCGTTTTCAGTAGCGCGATTTTCTCTTTTTCCGTTAACGCGGCGCCGTGTTGCGCTTCGGCCTGCATGCATTCCATTTTCTGTCGGACTGCCTGCCAGTTAATCGCAGCGGCGTGGGAGGTCTCGTTCGTCTGTCGAGCATCGTTCATCATGGTCGGATCCATCCTTCACTCCTTGTGTCTATTCTGGAAACATCGTCCGTATGAGATTGGATAATCTCCCCGCCGTAAGGCCTTCGGATTCCGGAATAATCGTCTCATGCTCGTACTTGCGCAGTAACACGAGGGCGTTCTGAAAATGTCGACGGGCAGTGCTTGTCTTCTTTTGCCGCAGGGACAAGTTCCCGAGAGTAAAATGGGCAAGGACGAACCCGCTGTCGAGATATAACGTTTGTCTGAGGACCAACGCGGCGTCCTCTTCTCGACCTTGCTCGAGAAGGACTGTCGCCTGGAGGTAGTAGAAAAGCGGGTTCAAGACGTCTCGTGCGATCGCTTTGTTACACCAGGAGATGGCTTCATCGAGTGCTCGTTGATTGGTGTAGGCGCGAATCAGTAATAACACTTCCTCCTGGTTGAGGGTGGAGAGTGGTTGATTTTGGAGCAGCAATGAACTGCGCAGTTTCTCAGTTACTTCAGCATAGCGACCTTGAGCGTATAGGGCTCTTGCTTCTGCCAGTATCTTTGATGATGGGTGACCAGGGACTTGCGCCGTACCGACCGGAGATTTTGCGGCAGAAACGGGAAGTTTCGTAGTCGGCTGTTCGTCCTTCTTCGCGTGCTCGGATGACGATGACGTAACACGTGCCCACGCGTCAGACGGAGGATAGGAGGAAAGAGGATTGGAGACCGCTCTCTGGGAGGGTATCGCACGGGGGCTCTCTCCGGGCACTGGTTGAGAGGAACGGTCGCTTTTACGGTGGACAATGATGCCAGGGAATGAGACGGCAGTGAAAGGGGATTGCGCGAGGTACGGGGTCTCACTCGGGCTGACAATGATCCAGCCCCCATCAGTGAGGGTATGGTGAAAGTTACGAATGACGGCTTGTGCTCTGTCCGGCGAGAAGTAGATGAAGACATTACGACAGAAGATGACGTCAATCGTGGCTGCAGTGTTCAATGGCGCAGAGAATGCTGCGTCCGCCAGATTTAATGGAAAGAACGTCACCATCTGTTTTATTTCTGGACATAGTCTGAACCGGTTATCGACCGTGCGTTGGAAGTACCGGTCCCTGATCCACGTCGGGGTGCTGCGGAAGGACCATTCCGTATATACGCCGCTTACGGCACGCTGCAAGAATCGGGGATTGATGTCCGTTCCGATGATTGAGAGACGCCAGTCGGAAAGATGTGGAATCGCCGTTGCCAGGGTGATGGCGATAGAATACGGCTCCTCGCCACTGCAACAGGCGGCGCTCCAAATGCGCATGTGCCGCTCACCCGGTTGCTGCGTTTGCCTGAGCGATGGGAGGATCTGTGTGGTTAGAATCTCGAGTGCGCGATGTTCACGAAAGAAATAGGTCTCGCCAACGGTGAAGTGATCGGTGAGGACGTCGACTTGCTGCTGAGTGAGTGGAGCAGAGTGGAGCCAATCAATACATCCCTGGACATCGGAAAAACCAAGGTCCCGAGCAACGGCACGAATCCCGCGTTCGAGATCGGCCCAGCGGTCAGCAGGGAAATGCCAGCCCATGCGTGCGGCAATGAGGCCGCTGAGCTGCGAGAGGACAAGATCGGGGAGGGAGGTAATGGCCATACCCCCACTTTCAGGCGGCTTGTAAGGCCGCATGTAAGACTCGCTCCTCATCGAACGAGAGACAGGCCTCAAGGTCATGAATGAGGATGACGCCGTCCTCTTGTTTCACTACTCCGGCCACATGTTCCAGGGAAGGCAGGATGTCGGTTCGATGAACGATCGCCTGGGGGGTAATAGCAATGAGGCCGATAACCGTATCAACAGCCAACGCGACCATGCGCCGTTGGGTGTTGGCGATAATAAATTGATCGGTCAGTTCGAGTGGACGCTCAGGTAGGTGGAAGCGCCGGCGCAAATTGATGACTGGAACTACGTGTCCATGTACGTTGATGATCCCCATCACAATGTCCGGTGCGTTGGGTAGCGGGGTGACATAGACGGCAGGGACAATGTTTTCGACCTCTGTCAGAGGTAACGTGTAGCGCTGGTCGTCGAGAGTGAAAATCACATGTTGGTCGAGAGCGGCCATACCTCACATACCTCCAGTCTGCGGCTGTTCACCGGAGCGTGCGTACGTCGTTGCTCCGGGCTGCCTACGGCATCGAGCAATAGTCCGGATAATATCACTCCAAGTGAGTAAAAACCAAGTGAACACCTCTACCTCGTCCTTGCTTGGAGTGGACACGGACGCAACCACATACGCAGTCTGTAAACGCTCGTACGAGCTATCGGCAGATTTCCCTGCGTCCTTAATCGACAAGGTGCGTGCGGCGCGTTGTCAGATTGTGTCTACGCAGCAGATCGTTCGGGCTCTTTAGGGTGGAGTCCGAGTTCTTCAAACATCCAGCGTGGTCGCGAATCAAACTCGTCGCGTCGCACGTTGGCGAGGGCATCGTCAATGGAGGTGATTCCTTGACGAACCTTTTCCATGGCGTCCCAGTACAGTGTCGTCATGTCGCCATTTTCGATTGCCATTCGCTTGAGCGCTTCCGAGGTAATGCCGTGCTGGTTAATGGCCTTACGCATGGCGTCGTCGGGGACGAGAATCTCGTGAATGCCAGTCCGTCCTTTATATCCCGAGCCATTGCATGCTGTGCAGCCCTTTGCTCTCTGTATCGTGATATCGCTGTCGAGATCGACACCGATAAGTTGTTTTTCATCGTTATTGGGCTTGTATTCTTCTTTGCATTCCTTACACAGCCGCCGGAGCAAACGCTGGGCGCAGACTAACACGAGCGAGGAACTGACCATGAACGGCTCGATCCCCATTTCGATGAAGCGGGTGACGGTTGAGGGCGCATCGTTGGTGTGCAAAGTAGACAGCAGTAAATGGCCGGTGAGGGCAGCTTCAATGGAAATTTCCGCGGTTTCTTTATCGCGAATTTCACCGACCAAGATAATATCTGGGTCTTGACGCAGATAGCTCCGTAGTGCGCGTTGAAAGGTCAGACCGATTTCTCGGTGAATCTGCATCTGATTGACGCCCGCAAGGGTGTATTCGATAGGATCTTCGCAGGTCTGAATATTGACTTCCGGTGTCTGGACTTCGTTCAATGCGGCATACAACGTCATCGATTTCCCGGACCCCGTCGGACCAACGTGCAGAATCATCCCATAGGGGGTATCGATTTTATCGCGATAGCGCGCGAGATTGCGCGGAGAGAAACCAAGGTTAGCGAGTGGCAGGACCGCTTTTTGCTTATCGAGAATACGCATGACCACTTTTTCGCCATGGTTCATTGGTGCAGTTGCAACGCGTAAGTCGAAATCAAATCCTCGTGATGTGTATTTCTTAAAGATAATACGACCATCTTGCGGTAAGCGACGTTCGGAAATGTCGAGGTCGCTCATAATTTTGAGTCGTGCGACTAATGGACGGATGAGGGTTCGG
>JAYVFX010000773.1:0-3153 GCA_043772795.1 Deltaproteobacteria bacterium | reverse complement strand
CCCTTTCCTATAGGCGTTGTGATCCTTCGTCATCGTTTTCAAGGTCCCCATGATCTCTCCTTTATCCTCTGTACTCCAATGTGGACGCGGCGTATTGTTACGCTCTGCTTAGCAAGCGAGACTCCCAATCGCAATGTAAGGAGAGACAAACAATGACGACACCAGCAAAAGACCACGTCTATGTAGGGATGGACTGCGGCACACGACACTACGAAATTTCATCGCAGTTGGTGCAGCAGTATGCCGAGGCGATTCACGATCGTAACCCCTGGTACATTGACTCATCTCCTTTTGGTACCCCGGTAGCACCAGCACTCATCCGCCACTCAGAAATGTATGTCGATCGGCGCTGGTATCTACCGTATATTTACGGGAATTTGCATGCCCGCCAGGAATGGGAGTTGTTCTCACCGATTAAAGTTGGAGAACGCATCTCAACGCATTCGGCGGTAGTCGAGCGCTACAGCAAGCGTGGTCGTGAATATGTGGTCAATGAAGTATTGATGCTCGGCGCTGATGGACGTCTCTGTGTCCGCAGCCGCACGCATCAAAGCTTCCTCCGTGAAACTGTGACTACCGGTCTCGTCTTTGGCAAAGAGCGCGAAAAAGAAACAGGTCGCCGGTTCGAGGTTGGCCAAGGAACTGTGCTGGAAACACTGACTCCTATTCGGAAAGAAGTCGATCTCGACATGTGTATGCACTTCTCTGGGCCAGGCAAGAATTACCACACTGATCGTGAGGAGGCGATTAAACTCGGGTTTCCTGAAGTCGTCGTGCAAGGCATGATGTCAGTCTGCTTTATTTCCGAGTTACTGACACGTCGGTTTGGCGAAGGCTGGTATTGTGGTGGGAAAATGAATGTCAACCTCGTGAATGTGCTCTGGGGGGAAGAAACAGTCACGACATACGGAGTGATTAAAGAATTAACTCCCGAAGGCAGCCGTCAACGGGCACATCTGGAAATCTGGTGCCAGAAAGCAGATGGAACGGTGATTACCGTTGGTAGTGCGAGTGCGGTAGTTACAGGGTGATATGTCTGCCAAATCGTGATTTGTTGAGCTTGTCTTGACAAAAGAAGGAGTCGCGACAAGTATTGTCCAACTTTTCCTTCATCTGGGACAACTGGTGATGTGTGTCTCGACGAAGGACTGAACAGTATTTCTCATTAGGAAGAAAACTTATGCCTTTGCGAAGCATAGTGTAGCTGTTGAGCATAAGTTTTTGTCCTTGCGTCTTCTCTAGGTTAGGATGTTGTCGGTATGATCTCCGGTCAGCACCATTCTGAAGCTTCTCATCTTCGGCCTTATCTTGTCGATTGCGGCTACCAAGCTTCGCAGTTGGTAACAAACATTGAGGTGGCAGACGATTGCAGCGTTCCTCTTGCTGCCTTTGCCCATCTCCCACATGATTCTCGCTCTGCTTGCATAGCTGTTCTCGATAATGTCTCCGATCCCGAAACTGCGGTAGCCGGATGCCGTAGCCTAGGTGCGCCAGTAGTGTTTACTTACTCATCCAACTATTGGCTCCACTGGAAACAAGGCGCAATAAAGCCGCAATTTCTGCAGCGTCTGCTTCCAAGTGATTTGCCCAAGTTTTTTCAGGAACGAAAAAGAGAATTTGCTCCCGAATCTATTTACCGGGCCAAGACCTGGGCACGGTTTGAAAAGAGTTATCAACTCGATTTTATCGATGTGGGCTTGTTACCACTGATTGAAGCGGAAGCGGGTCGCAAACTGGCCGATCTGATTGAACGATGCGTAGCGGACGCGAAGTCTCGACTTTATTGGGGGGAAGTTTCGCAAGCCCAGGGACAGTGGTTACTAAAATCCAACTTTTGGCTTTTAGCTGCAAAAATCTTAAAAGATAAACAGGTTCCTACCTTTGCTGCACTCGACCTTGAGAATGTGCAAGAGATATTTGCTCATGTGAAACGCCACTACGGAGCTGTTGATCCAGTTCAAATCGAGACAAAACTACAGGCAAATGCCCTAAAGGAATCAGCACGAGAAATATCGCGGTGTAGTCATTTAGGATTGGTTAGCACCGATGCGTTGGCCTACTTGTATGAGAACGCTCTGATTACGAAAGAAGTCCGTACCACCTTGGGGACTCATAGCACTCCCACTTACTTGGTCGACTACATCGTCGGCAAACTTCGCCCATGGATTGAAGGGATTCCAGAAAATCAACGCCAGATCTTTGAACCTGCCTGTGGGCATGCGCCATTTCTCCTTGCTGCTATGCAGCTCCTCGGGGATTTGCTCTCTGAACGTGGGTCCTCTTCTAGCAAGCGACGCGAATATCTCCGGAAACGACTTCACGGCTGCGACATTGACTCTTTCGCTTTAGAAATTGCTCGACTCAGGTTAACCCTCGCAGATGTCCCTAATCCCAATGGATGGGATTTGCAGGTTGCTGATATTTTTGCGGAAGGTGTCTTAGCTCGCGGTTCACATGCCGCCAATATCGTTCTGACGAACCCACCGTTTAAGGATTTGTCTGCTGCAGAGCGACGTCTAAGCAGTTCCAGCACTGCGCAAACTCAGCATGTGAATAAGGCCGCTGAAATTCTCCGTCGAATTGTCACCCATTTGCAGCCAGGCGCTGTATTTGGCGTGATTCTTCCGCAGGGCTTATTGCACGGCAAAAATGCGACATCGTTAAGGGAACTACTTGTGACAAAATTCGAGATTAGTGAAATCTGTCTATTGCCCGACAAGGTCTTTACTTCTGACGCGGAGTCAGTGGTGATACTGGGCCGGCGGCTAGAATCTGAGCAGCAAAATGCGCGTCCCATTCTCTATAGGCGAGTACGAGAGTCAGGTATTGAGAACTTTAGGCAGTCTTACGAAGCAACGTATGAGTCTGAGGTCCAACTGAGACGGTTTTCGGCTGCAGACCAATGGAACTTTTTCATTCCAGATTTAGAAGAAGTTTGGGAATATTGTCGTAGTCTTCCAACATTTAGTGATATCGCTGAGATCGGAAAAGGGTTCGATTTCCGCTCTCATGCAGATCCTGCCTTTCCATCGAATACGTTAACTATGGCTATGGAACCTCAGCAGAAGTTTGTTAAGGGCTTCGTAAGATTAAGTCCATCGCTGCAAACCCATAATCTACCCGAAGTGGTATGGGTTAACCGAGACTCCTCCG
>JAYVFX010000772.1:0-16922 GCA_043772795.1 Deltaproteobacteria bacterium | reverse complement strand
TAGGGTGGGTCATGACCCACCCTACGCAAGATCGCTAAAGACCTAATGAGACACGATACTAGCGACCGTTCAAAGAACGAGCCCGGTGGATGTGTACTCCCGACTGAGAGGAACCATTGTGCACGCAAGTGTAAAAACTAACGAACCCCGTGCGAGAATCTCCGACAATTCGGTGGTAGGCCGGTTGTTGGGATGGTCAACGTTTATCATTCTTTCACTGGGAATGTTTGGCTTTGGCTTTGTCTTGATGCTCGAACGAATGTTCGGGTGGAGCGATCAGTCGTTGACCGTGCCATATCGAGTGTTCATCCTCCTGTGTAGCGTATGCTCCCTCGGCGTAGTGCTCGTTACCAAGCGACGTCCCGTCACGAGACCATATATTCTTCCTCTAGGCATCTTTTGGGTACTCTATTTGGTACGATTTTATGTTGATGCGTACTATCTCGGAACGTCTCTCTCCCGTTCGCCTGACTCACTCCTCTTCTTCATAGTTGGGATGTGTTTCCTCCCCATGCTCGCCGTCCTTATTGAGCCGGGTTTCCATATCAACTCTCAAGCAGTGAAAATGAGTATTGTGGTGTTAGTACTGTCTTGCGCCAGTGTCCTCATCTTTAGCCGAGATGTTCTCTACTCTAACTTCGGACGGCTTCTTGTTGAGGGAGGGATAAATCAAATCACTCTTGGTCATTTCGGGGTTTCACTCTGCTTGCTTTGTTTGTATCTTCTGTTCTCGTCGCGAACCGGGAGCAAAATAACGAATCCTATCCTTGTCGGACTGACTGGGTTTGGGTTGGCTATCATGGGGCTTGCATCTTCCCGGAGTCCGATCGTCGCCTTTATCCTTTTGCTGCCTTTATTGTGTCTTTATGGTCTTCGACAGGGACAAAAAAAACGTGTGGTCTTTTTGGTTGGGTTGCTTGTGTGTAGCCTGCCGTTTGGGATTGACACGATTAAGGACATGGGCAGTAACGTCGAAGACCGCGTATCTAGCACATTTAGTGATGTAGAAGATGGGACGGAGAGCCGACTTGATTTGTGGAAGAGCGCTTGGGAGGACTTTGTCGACTATCCCCTGACCGGGCGTGCGTTTGATGGTCGGTATGGGATGTACCCGCATAATCTTCTCCTCGAGAGTCTGATGGCAACCGGCATTGTGGGAGGCGGGAGTTTTTTGTGGATTTTGCTCATTGGTATAAAAGCTGCGTGGAAATTGATTCACCACAGTCCTGAGCATGCGTGGCTTGGCTTTCTTTTCTTCCAAATGCTCGTCTATGCCATGTTTTCAGGCGCATTGTGGGGCCACTTCAGCTTTTGGTACATGCTTGCCGCAGTACTGGCCCGGTGGCATGGACCTTGTGTTATATTATCTGCACAACCAGTGAAAAATCGGTCTTCTGTGTTATCAACAGCCACACCCTTTTTGGGGGGAGGAAACTAAGGAAATGGCAAAGCCTAAAGTATTGTTGGTCCAACGAGTTATTCCCCCATATCGTCTCCCGTTTTTTCGGCGTCTAACTCAGTCGTCGCAAATGTCTTTGCACGTGGCGTACGGAGACGCGGCAGTAGGATCAAGCCTCGAGAGTGTGGCTGCTCCTCCTGACCTCGACGTGCGTCGGGTGAGCAATCTGTATACAGGGAGTCAAGAATTTGGGGTATGGCAACGCGGGGTGCTCTCTCTTATTCAGTCGCAGTTGTATGATATCGTCATTGCTGAGTTCAATATCCGTATTGTGTCTAATGTCCTCGGATGCTTATGGCAGCAGCGTTTGCCTATCCAGTGGATTTGGTGGGGACATGGCGTTAGTCCCCGATCGGGTGCGCTAAGTATTCGGTTACGTGTGTGGCTGGCACGATTGGCTGACGCGCTGATCTTCTATGACGCCGCCCAACAAGCAAAATTTATCTCTTGGGGAGTCGCACAAGAAAAAACTTTTGTTGCCAACAATTCGATTGAGACTGAGGATATTGAGCCTCTCGTTGAAGATCGGCCTCGCAACGATCGCCATCGTATTCTGTACATTGGTCGGCTTACGCCTCGCAAGAAAGTCGCGCTTCTTATTCACGGCTTTGCGCATGCCCTTTCATCCCTCCCTCCCAAAGCGACATTGACGATTGTCGGTGACGGAACGGAGCGGGAAGGACTTGAGCGTCTTGTCCATGAACTGAATCTCGGGACGCGCGTGGAATTTGTCGGAGCAATGTATCAACAGGACAAGCTTGCTCCTTTCTTTAACTCGGCTTGGGTTTCCGTCTCCCCTGGTTGTATTGGACTCAGTGCGATTCATAGTCTGGCGTATGGGGTGCCAGTGCTCGTCGCAGAAGGTGAGCCCCATGGACCAGAACAATCTGTTCTTGAGGCAGGAACGACTTGCGCGTTTTTTCCTTCTGAGGATGCTGCAGTCCTAGGAGAAGAGCTTGTGTCATTGGCAAACGACTCCGCACGGTGGAACGCCATGTCTATTGCGGCTCGACAGAAAATCCAGACGGGTTTTAGTCTAGCGGCGATGGTGCGAACATTCGAACAGGCAGTTCAACAGGTCCATTGTCAGTCATAAAAAGTCTCAAGGAATTTGGTATTCACGAACATTTTTCCTGAATCCATATCATGCAGGAATTGATGCACCGGGTGTCGCCTTGGAAGGAACGAGTTGTATGTGTGGGATTGTTGAGGCTGTGAATTGGGCGGACGCTTCGGCTTTGGAAACAGCCACTAATCTGCAAATGCATCACGGACCGGATGACGTGGCGTGTAGGAATACTGTGCTCCTGACGGGACGCACGTTGGGTTAGGGAGCCGTCGGTGGGCTATTCTTGACCTTTCTCCGTCTGGTCACAGGCCCACAGCCAACGAGTAGAAAGCGTTGTGAATTGTTTATAACTTTGTAGAAGCACGAGTCCTATTTCTCGACCGGGAGTTAGTGGAGTTTACGGCGTGGCACAGTCCTCCGCATTAAAAACGAAAGGGTACTGGCGACCAACGGCGAAACTTATCTTTCGCGAAACAACGCGAGGAATTACGGAACGGCTACTGAAACGTGCACAAACCGAGACTTCGACAAGACAAAGGCCACCGTGGCGGATGGGAGGCGATCGTGGCGGCGACGCAAAGTGGTGGAGCCGCGCCGATATCTTTCACTGAAAGTGTTACGACGAGTCAGACAACCTTTGCTATTATTGATTCTTTGCGGATTCGTAAAGTGATCGAGATTGGTGAGTAAGAGGAGCGCGTGCAGACTTGGTCCTTTACTCGGCGAGTCTTCTTGAAACTTAGTGGCCTAGTTGCGCTCCAGGCGTATGGTGGGAACTTGGGAGCTGCCATTGAGGGTGACGCAAAGTTTTGCGTATTCGACCAGGGACGTTGGTTATCAACAGTTTGCTGCGATGCGCAGGCGAGTCCACAAGTTCGCGCAGCGGCAGAGATACTTGCGGGCTATTGTCAACGGAGTACAGGAGTTGCCGTCAATGTGGGGGAGCAGCCCATGGACGGACTCCTCTGTATACAAGTGGGAGCGAGCAAAGCGGCGCCATCTCCTGTGGATGTCCTGGACGGGCTTGATGCCGATGGCTTCGTTATTGATTTTCCGGATACACGAACGATCCGTATTCTCGGCGCAACAGACTGGGGTACTGAATTCGGCGTCTATGAATTTCTTGAGCGCTATCTTGGCGTGCGATGGTTGCTACCGGGACCAGCAGGTGAGTATGTTCCGCCACTCCGAACGATTTCGATTGCGACTTCCCCTGTCCGTCAGCAGCCCATGTTCTTTTCCCGGTTGCTCAGTGGATTGCCCAGTGAGGTGCAAGGAACCTGGGTACGGCGGCTGCGCCAGCATGGACGGATCGAGTTTCACCATAATCTTTTGAATCTGTTTCCACCGGAACAGTACACAAAGACTCACTCGCAGTTTTTCCCGATGTTGAAGGGGAAACGGTACTTACCACCGACAAATACCACGCATGGATGGCAACCTTGTTTTTCTGCCGAAGGAATTGTTGAAGAGGCGGTCAAGAATATCTGTGCGTATTTTGCCCAGCATCCAGAGGCAACATCGTATTCACTCGGAGTGAATGACGGGCGAGGTTACTGCGAGTGCGTTACCTGTAAGGAGAGAAATGGGGGACAAAAGAATTTCTTAGGCCTCGACGACACGTCGCAGACATATTTTACCTGGGCGAATGCCGTCGCGACTGGTGTATTAGAACGCTACCCCGACAAATGGTTTGGTTGCCTTGCGTATCGTGCGGTCGCGCAGCCACCACCCAAGTGCACAATCCATCCCCGCATCGTTCCTTTCCTGACGTATGATCGTATGAAGTGGGCTGACCCCGCGATTGCCGCAGAAGGACAGCGACTGACTGAGACATGGAAGAAAGCTGCTTCCCGCCTCGGCTGGTACGACTATATTTACGGGACCCCGTACTGTGTACCACGCGTCTACTTTCACATGATGGCTGACTACTATCGCTACGGGGCACAGCATGGAGTCTCTGCCATGTACGCTGAAGCCTACCCAAATTGGGGAGAAGGACCAAAACTCTACATTGCACTAAAGCTCCAGTGGGACCCAACGCTCGACGTCGATACGTTGCTTAAGGAATGGTGCGAGAAGGCCGTGGGTGAAGATGCGGCGGCAGCGTTGCTTGCCTATTACCAATTGTGGGAACGCTTCTGGACCCAGACCATCGTGGGATCGGCATGGTTTATGACTGGGCGCAACGAATATCTGTTTTTTGGCCGCCCCGAGTATCTCGAACTCATCACTGATGAAATCTCGCGCAGCCGTGCATTGCTTGAAGCTGTTGTGACCAAGACAAAGACCGCGGAACAGAAGGCTCGTGCGGACCTCCTGTTCCGGGCATTTTCCTACTATGAAGCGTCGGCCCTTTCGTATGCAGGGCTTAAGAAGAGAGGTGCTGCAGTTGTTGGGGGAGCGGAAATCCTTGCTCCAGAAGAAACCGTCACCCAGGAATACTACAGAAACATCGCGGCGAAACGACATGCATTGGTTGAGGAGTTTCAGCGCGATCCAGTCCTGCGGCACCCCCTAGAATTTGAACGCTACAAGACTCTGCGATGGTAAAGTGATGATACGAACTTTGCGACAGGCTCTTCAGATAGGAAAAATGTTCGGCCCGGCATGGCTCGCCTACCGGCTTGGCTATGTCCTCCGCTTACGAGCGGGAGTATTCCGGTATCAACTGCCTGCGACGAGTTGGGCAGCGCAACCTCTCTCAGATTTTCTCCATGACCCTGCACTTGCTGAGCCTGAACGCTATTTGGCCTATCGTCGAGAAAAGTGTCTCCAGTTCTTCTTTCAGACAGATGCTCGAAGGCGATATCAACCGGTATTGCAGGCGTGGGACAGGGAAGGGGAGAGTGCTGTTACGATCGCAGACAAGCTCTCACAAGGTGTGTTTTCCTATTTCTCGCGTACGCCTGTGACAATTGGCTGTCCGCCTGACTGGCATCGAAATCCTTTTTCTGAGAATGTTCCACTACGGGACTGCCACTGGAGTGAGATCGATGACTTCTCTGCTGGTGATATCAAACTCATTTGGGAGCCCAATCGCTTTAGTTTCGTCTACACGTTAGTACGTGCGTACTGGCGTACTGGTGATGAGCGCTATGCTGAACTCTTCTGGCAATTGGTTGAGGACTGGCGACAACATAATCCTCCTCAACAAGGAGTAAACTGGAAGTGCGGTCAAGAAATTAGCTTCCGCGTCATGGCATGGTGCTTCGGTTTCTACGGAGTCCTCGACGCACAAGCGACGACACCAGAGCGAGTAACGATGTTAGCGCAGATGATTGCAGTGTCCGGGCAGCGCATCAACACCAACCTGTCCTATGCCCTGAGCCAGAATAACAACCACGGCATTAGTGAAGGTGTGGGGTTATGGACGATTGGCCTGCTTTTTCCTGAACTTCGTGCTGCACAGACGTGGCGAGAAACTGGAAAACGTGTCTTGGAGACACAAGCCCAAAAACTCATTTATGCTGATGGATCGTTCTCTCAGCACTCAGTGAACTATCATCGCGTGATGTTGCACGACTACATCTGGGGTTTGCGTCTTGCCCAGTTGTACGAGCATCGTATGCAGGAAGACCTCCGCGAGAGCGTGAGGAAGGCGACGGATTGGTTGTATCAAATACAGGACGAAACCAGTGGCCGTGTCCCGTATTACGGACAGAACGATGGTGCCTTGGTCCTGCCATTGAGCAACTGTGACTATCAAGACTTTCGTCCGGTTATACAAGCGGCTCATTATCTTACGAACAACACTCGGTGTTATGAGAGCGGGCCATGGGAGGAAGACTTGCTCTGGCTCTTTGGTGCAGATGCTGTACCAGCTCCCGTTGCGTTCCCTGAGCGCACGGACTTGCAAGCTAAAGACGGAGGATACTACACGATTCGGTCTTCTCAGGGTTTCGCTTTTGTACGTTGTGGTTCATTTCGCCACCGCCCTGGGCAAGCCGACATGTTGCACGTTGATCTCTGGTGGCGTGGCCAGAACATTGCCTGTGATGCTGGAACATACAGTTACAATGCCGCCTCACCGTGGAATAACCCGCTGGCGCATTCAACCTACCACAATACGGTGACCGTTGACGGTCTGGACCAGATGGAGCGTATCAACAAGTTTCTTTGGCTTCCGTGGGTGCGTGGGAAGGTAAGACGGTCTGCACTCTCCGCGCAAAAGAACATTGCCTATTGGGAGGGGGAACATGATGGATATGAGCGCCTTCCAGTTCCAGTGACATATCGCCGAGGTATTATTCGCTTGGGTGAAGAATGGTGGGTTGTGGTCGATACCCTACGAAGCACGAAGTCGCATCAGTACCGGCTTCACTGGTTGTTGCCAAATTTCCCACATGAGTGGAATAGTGAAGCACGAGCATTGACACTGCAGACGCCTGCCGGGCCATATTTTATGCAAATGACCGCATCAGCTAATACTGGAAGTTCGTCACTGATAAGTGCGGACCTCGACAGTCCGCGTGGATGGCACGCGCCATACTATTTTGTCCGCGAACCAGCGCTATCGGTTGACTTAACAGCCTCCGCTGAGTCGCTGGTATTTTGGACTGTCTTTGGTCCACAAGCCCCTCACCTTGTATTGAGTGACACGGCAATGGAAATACGCACTGATGAAGGGCTCGTCACTGTGAACTATGGTTCCCAAGCACATGAACTCCACCCAGTCATTACTGCGGTGACGCTTGCTGGAGCAATGCCCGAGCGCTTAGAGACTAAATCCTGCCCGACTTGGTGATCTGTATGTATTGATGGTGTGAACGAGCTGGGAAATTATTCATGCTGAGTGTGCCACTGCCAAGAAGAGAATCACATTATGCGAGTTTTCACTAGGGAGATAGGGGACGACCGATGAAAGTGATTATTAATGCCGATGATTTAGGGAAGAGCGAGGAAGTCAATGAGGCGATCTTCGACATGATGACGCGTGGGAGTGTGACTTCAGCGACTATTATGGCGAACGGTCCAAGGCTCCAGGGGGCGCTGAAAAGAGTGGCTCAATTCCCAGGCTGTTCTTTTGGCGTACACCTCAATGCTGACGAATTTGTTCCGCTCTCTGACCCGGAGCCACTCGCAAACATCCTCGATGAGTCAGGAGCATTCATCCCAAAGCGGATCAGGCAGGTCAAAGTCAATCGTTATCTGTTAGCAGCACTGACAACGGAATTCAGTCGTCAGATTGAGAGATTGCTTTCGTCTGGCGTGCGGCTTAGCCATATCGACTCGCATCATCATGTGCACACCATTCCAGCGTTGTTTCCAGCGTTGAAGTGGATTCAGTATCGATACAGAATTCGGAAGGTACGAATCGCCAGGAATATAGCCTCACCCACTATGACCGGAAGTCGTACCGCAGGTTGGCAGAAAAGCTTGTACAATTTCATGTTACGAAGACTCTACCGGACAACGACGGTCACTGGCTTTACTGACCTCACGACGTTCACGGAGGCGTTTCGGGTGTATGAAAGGTCTCCTGATACCGTTGAGTTGATGGTGCATCCTGACGCACAAACTGGGACGCGCGAGAGTAAAATCTTAGAGGTCATTGCTAAGGAAGGATTACCTTGGCCTGGGAAGCTCATTAACTATCTGC
The DNA here is from genome assembly GCA_043772795.1 of Deltaproteobacteria bacterium. Taxonomy (GTDB): domain Bacteria; phylum Desulfobacterota; class Binatia; order Bin18; family Bin18; genus VGTJ01. The sequence continues at coordinate 8,792 of JAYVFX010000772.1, read as the reverse complement.
AGCTCTAATCGAGGTTGTATTCGTTCCATCTATGTCTAGTTTTCGTACGTATCGGCAGAGGGACTTTCGACCCGTTCAACAGTTGTCGCTCATTCGTAGAATAACTAATTGTTTGGAGATGCCCCCATGCACGTCTTACTCATTCACCAAGCCTTTGTTGGCCCTAACGAGCCGGGTGGAACACGTCACTACGAACTCGCGCAACACGTTCTTAAGAGTGGTCATCGCTGCTCGATTGTCGCAAGTGATGTAAGTTATCTTACCGGCCAATCAGCAGTGGAGAAAACTGGATTGGTCGGCGAGCAAGATTGCAACGGAGTGCGGGTGTTGCGAGCCTACACTTACCCCGCATTGCATCGGAGCTTTCTCTGGCGGATCGTATCTTTTCTGAGTTTTATGTGTACCTCGGTGTGGGCCGGGTTACGTGCAGGACCAGTCGACCTTGTGATGGGGACCTCGCCTCCCATTTTTCAGGCGGTGTCAGCGTGGGTCGTGGCCTTACTTCGTCGGAAACCATTTCTCTTGGAGATTCGCGATTTGTGGCCTGAATTTGCGATTGAAATGGGGGTGCTCAAGAACCCAATGCTCATCTGGCTGTCACGGTGGTTAGAGGGCTTTCTCTACGCGCGTGCCACTCATCTCCTTGTGAATTCTCCAGCCTATCGCGATTATCTTCTCAAGAAGGGGATTCCGACGACCAAAGTGAGTCTTATTGCTAACGGCGTTGATCCTGACATGTTTACTGCTAGTGAGGACGGGACGGCGATACGCCAGCGTTGGAACCTCGATACACATTTTGTTGTGACTTACGCGGGAGCATTGGGGTTGGCAAACGACATTCCCATCGTTCTACAAGCGGCGGCACAGTTACGGGATCATGCTCATATTCGCTTCCTCCTGGTTGGTGATGGAAAAGAACGCGCCGCGCTCGAAGCTCAAGCCAAAGAAATGCGACTTGCCAATGTGATTTTTACTGGTTCACAACCGAAGTCGAACATGCCCGCCATCTTAGCGGCGTCCGATGCCTGTCTTGCCATCTTACAAAACATTCCGCTTTTTCGCACGACTTTTCCCAACAAAGTGTTTGACTATATGGCCGCAGGACGGCCGACGCTCCTGGCGATCGACGGAGTGATCCGTGAGGTGATCGAGGCTGCAAAAGGCGGTGTGTTTGTGCCGCCAGGGAACGCGAACGCGCTGGCGGAGGCGGTACTGGCGCTGAGTCGCGATCCTGAGAGGGCGCGCTGCATGGGGACATCAGCCAGAGTGTATGTCCTCGAACACTTCAATCGCCACAAGCAAGCCAAGCAGTTTGTTTCATTAACGCAGGAGGTCGCTCGTGCGTCTGGACGGTCGGCCCTGATGCGATATTGTGTCAAACGGGCGGTTGACGTGGCACTTGCACTGACCGCTCTGCTGTGTCTCGCGCCGCTCATGTTTATCGTTGGCCTGTTGGTTCGGTATAAACTCGGAACACCGATACTATTCCGGCAACAGCGGCCAGGATGGCAAGGAAAACCGTTCATTTTGTATAAGTTCCGTACGATGACTGATACGCAGGATGCCCAAGGTCGCTTGCGATCAGATAGTGAACGTCTTACGCTATTCGGCCGCTTTCTGCGCAGTACGAGCCTTGACGAGTTGCCGGAACTTCTTAACGTCCTTAAGGGGGATATGAGCTTGGTGGGGCCACGGCCTTTACTGATGCAGTATCTTGAGCGCTACACCCCTGAACAGATGCGTCGTCACGACGCCAAACCTGGTATCACCGGATGGGCTCAGATTAACGGGCGGAACGCCCTTAATTGGGAAGAGAAATTCGCTTTAGATGTGTGGTACGTAGATAATGCTTCGTTATCGCTGGATCTCAAGATCCTCACTTTGACGGTAGGAAAAATCTTCCGGCGTGAAGGTATTAGCCAACCCGGACAGGCGACCGCTCAAGAGTTTATGGGTAGTCGATCGTAGCGTGCTGCTAAATCGGGCCACAAAAATTGGCACAGTCCCTGACGAAATCCCCTCGCGCTGTGCGCGGCCCAATACTGTTCGGCACGAATTTTGGCGTTGGGCAAAAGAATTCCCTCTCCCTCCGGGAGAGATCGCTTAAAAAGTGCATGTCCACTACAAGCAGTTGTGGTTAGCGGAACATAAGACTACAACCTGTTGGGCCTAAATCGACTTTTTAAGCAGTCTCCGGGAGAGGGCGAGGGTGAGGGAACCCAACAATGTGATTGCTTCGTCGCTTGGATCCCCGCGCAATGACGGGAACTCACGGTTTGCCGGTACGCTCCAAGTCTCCAGATCCTCATTAGTATTCTTCCAAAGCAGAGCGCGGGGAAATCTTGCACTTGCTAAAGTTCTGATTTTCGTGGTCGATATGTTGCGTAGACACGAAATCTATCCTTGCACACGCATTCTTTCTGTTGCGAGTAGAAGAAAATTTAGGGGGTGAGAAGTCAATGCGCGTACTCATTATTGGAGCAGGAGGGCATGCCCAAGTGGTTGCCGACATCCTGCTGCGACGGCATGAACGGTACGCGGATGTTCAGCCGGTGGGATACGTTGATGATCGTTCCACTCTGTGTGGACGACTCCTACTCGGGCTTCCCGTGTATGGCCCTATTAGCGAGACTTCTCGAATTCCACACGACGGAATCGTGATCGCCGTTGGCGAGAATAGTGTCCGTGCTCATCTCTATGCGCAGATGTGTATCCGAGGAGAACGCGTAGTGAACGCGATTCATCCGGCGGCAGTTGTAGCACCAGATGTGAGTATCGGAGACGGGGTCATGATTTGCGCCGGTGCGGTGGTCAATACGGGAACTGTCATTGGTGACAATGTGATTCTGAATACGGGGAGTAGCGTCGATCACCATAACCGTATCGATGCTCATGTCCACGTCGCTCCAGGTGTTCATCTTGGGGGCAACGTGCATATCGGGACGGGAGGATTTGTTGGGATTGGGGCTACGGTGATTCCCGGTCGGGCAGTGGGTGACTGGTCGATTGTTGGAGCTGGGGCGGTGGTGACCGCAGATATTCCTGAGTGGACGACAAGTGTCGGTGTCCCGGCCCGTGTCATCAAATGGCGTGATACCGGCGAAAGAAGCGCAGCTTAGCTGGCGCTTCCAAAACGAACTGCCAATTTTTTCTGTAGTGAGATTCTGGAGAAACGCTATGACAACTATACAGGCGCCAAACAAGCCGCTTGCGATTATCTATCCGACCCTTCCGTCACTTACTGCAGTGGAAGAAGTAGTACGCAAGAGTTGGGAGTCTGGCATCGTGACTGTGGGAGCAACCGTCCGTGCTTTTGAAGAGGAGGTCTGTCGCTATACCGGAGCACGGCATACGATAGCTTTCTCGTCCTGTACTGCAGGACTGATGCTTGCGCCCAAGGCGATGAACCTGCCAGCCGGTAGCGAAGTGATCGTGCCGTCGTTTACTTTTGCCGCCACTGCCCAGGCGCTGGTGTGGAATGGGTTGATCCCGGTTTTTACCGACTGCCTCCCTGGGACGTGTACGTTGGATCCTGAGGACGTCGAACGGAATATCTCACCCAAGACCGTCGCGATCTGTCCTGTGTACATTTACGGATTACCGCCGGACATCGAGCCGCTTTTAGAGATTGGGAAGCGCAAAGGTATTCCGGTGTATTTTGACAGCGCCCAAGGGTTAGGTGCGACCTATCGTGGTGTTGCCGCCGGTAGCTTTGGGACCTGCGAAGTCTTCTCCCTCAGCCCAACGAAAGTTGTCACCGCGATGGAAGGTGGACTTGTCACCACTAATGACGACACCCTTGCCAGTCGTCTTCGTTCAATGCGTGACTACGGAAAAGACCCAGCGAATGGCGAGGATATGATCCACTTCGGGCTCTCGGCCCGAATGGGCGAGGTCAATGCGGCGGTGGGACTCCTATCTTTGCGGAACATAGAACAACTCGTGACTTCGCGTATACGGTGGATCAACGCCTACCGCGAACACCTGGGAAACCTCCCTGGGTGTTGGGTGCAGAGTTTTCCACAGGACCGAACCACAAGTGGTAACTACTTTGTTCTCTTCGTGTCCGATCAAGCCCGCCGCACGCGGGACGAGATGTACCACGCCCTGAAAGTGGCGGGCATCCAGACCAAGCGATATTTCTATCCGCCGGTCCACCTGCAGACGGCTTTTCAACGCGTACCGATTCGCGTCAGTACGCGGATCGCAACCACGATGAAGGCAGGGTACGAAGGACTTGCCCTACCGTTGTACTCGCATATGACGGACGAACAATTTGAACGGGTCTGTACGCATGTTGTGAAACTCTTGGGTGCTGAGGCCAGAGAGATACAGCAGACCGCTCGTGTAGGTCTCCTTGCTGCGTAGCTCATTATGATGCACCTCAGTCGGGTCTATCGGTACTTCGTGCTGATCAGCGTACAACTCGCTCTGATCGTGCTCTCTCATCATTGTGCTTTCCTCGTGCGCTTTGATGGGGAGCTTCCTCCGCTTTACATCACGGTGCGTGATTCTGGGTTATGGTGGGTACTCGCGATTCGTGGCGCGACGTTCTTCCCGTTCAGGCTGTACGGGGGATTGTGGAAGTACGCGGGTGTATGGGACCTGCGGAATATCATTGCCGCAGTTGTCACCAGTACCCTTCTGTTTGATCTCGTTGCCCACGTTGGTCTGGGGCCTCTGTATCCACGTTCTGTTTTGATCATCGACTCTGTGTTTCTGATCTGTCTCCTCGGCGGGCTTCGTCTTGCGCTGCGCATGTACAGGGAAGGCCGACGCGGGAGTGGGCGGAAGCGACTGCTCATTTACGGGGCTGGAGACGCAGGAGTACATATTGTCTCTGAGATGCAGAAAAGACGGCTGTGGGCGTATGAGCCCATCGGTTTTATCGATGATGATCTCGAAAAGACCGGCATGTGGATTCACGGCATCCCGATCTTGGGCACTGGCAATGACCTTGCTGAGATTCTGGCCCATGAAAAACCCGACGAAGTGTTGGTGGCTATGCCCCGTGAGACGCCAGCACGTATCCGGGCTGTAGTCCGAACCCTCGAACCGTTCAAGATTGCTATCAAAACACTCCCTAATTTGGCCGACATTATTGATGGAAAAGTCACGATGAGTCATATTCGTGACCTTGCCATTGAGGACTTACTCGATCGTCCTCCAGTGCAAATGGACCTTACGCCTGTGCGTCAGTTTGTTAAAGGGAAACGGGTGTTGGTCACTGGTGCGGGCGGTTCGATTGGGTCTGAGTTGTGCCGACAACTGGCGCGGTGTGAGCCTGCCATGCTGTTCATGTTAGATAAGGCAGAGAGCGCACTCTATGACATCGACATGGAGTTGCGGCGAAAGGTCCCCGAGTGTCCGAACTCGACTCTGCTTGTTGACATTACCCATGCAGGTCGATTGCATGATGCATTCATGCGGCACGCCCCACAGATCGTTTTCCATGCCGCCGCGTATAAGCATGTGCCGATGATGGAGATGCATCCGAGTGAAGCTGTTCTCAACAACGTGATCGGGACGCGCCGCTTGTGTGAGATATCTGCCCAACGAGGTGTGGAAACCTTCGTGCAGATTTCGACTGACAAGGCGGTGAATCCGACCAACATCATGGGGGCTACGAAGCGGACTGGTGAACTCTTTGTCCAAGCCATCGCGCGCCATCCGGAGGTGCGGGGACAGACGACCTTCTGTGCTGTGCGATTCGGTAACGTTCTCGGCAGTAATGGGAGTGTGGTCCCATTGTTTCTTCAACAAATCCATCACGGCGGGCCGGTCACTGTCACCCATCCAGATATTAGACGCTATTTTATGACGATTCCCGAGGCCTCTCAGCTTGTTTTGCGCGCTGCGACCTTGGCCAAAGGTGGGGAGATCTTTGTCTTAGATATGGGCGAGCAGATTCGCGTGCTCGATATGGCACGGCATCTGATTCGCCTCTCTGGTTTCGTGCCGGAAGAAGAAATCCCCATTACGTTTACCGGCCTCCGTCCTGGAGAGAAATTATACGAAGAGTTAGTCGGCGTTGATGAAACCGTCGAACCGTCTGGAGAAAGCAAAATTAACCGTGTCTGCCTGCAGTGGCAACCGGATATGGAACAATTGGCAACCGAGTTGCGTGAACTCGAATGGCTGGCGGAACAAGGGCGGACAAAGGCGGTCATTGCACTATTGCACGAGATTGTCCCTACGTTTCGCTCCCCTGATGTTGAGGTCGCGGTCAGCGCAGAGAACCACCCGCCAGTACGTACCGACACCCTTCGCCATAGTGATATTGCCGAGGCGGCGTAAGTCTTCCGGTATCCATATCCACCAGCGAGTGGGTACCGTTTGGTACAAGGTGCTTCGTTGAGCCATACCGTGCGACGCCTCAAGCAAGCGTCGTACGCCATCCTTCGATAAATTTCACTTCAGTTTTCCAGAACGATCGTTACTTCCATACCGGATGTCGGTATGGGCATGAGCAGACTACCGGGCCTTTGCTTTTATCTTGATTGTGTCGATAATAGAAGAAATTCTCTTTGAGGAGTTGGAATGTCGCGGCGTGTCATTGTGGCCCTAGTGTTGTTGCTATTGGTGTTGATCTTTGCATTGCAGAATACGGAAGCAATTCATCTGAATTTCTTACGGTGGGATTTTTCCCTGAAGGCTGGATATGCAGTCGGGGTGCCCTTCATCCTTGGTATTTTTGTGGGGCTCTTATTGTCGTGGCGACACCAGCGGAAGATCCAGAAAATGCAACAGCTTCCTGAGCCTGGTTCACCGGCGGCGCTGCTTGCCACTGTGGGTGCAACCGGGAAGAAAAAAGCTGCAAGCTGGTGGTGGTGATCTTGAGTAACGAGTAATGAGTACGAAGTAATGAGTAACGAGTAATGAGGCCCGGGGAACACGAACGTAGTGACTACTATAGCAAGTGCCAGAAAAAAATGAATTCGCGAGCCAATGGGATGATTCCCGGAGGTTGTTTCCTCGTTCCTCATAACTCATAACTCGCTACTCATTACTCGCGTTGAGCGTTGGGAGGAAGGGGTGAATCCGCAGTTGCGTATTCTCTTTGTGACAGCAGAAGTGAGTCCGTTCGCCCGGACGGGCGGACTCGGGGACGTTTGTGGAACCTTACCTCAGGCTTTGGCAGCCCTCGGTCACGATGTACGAATCGTGATGCCGCTGTATAAAACTATTCATGATCACCAGGTGCCGATGACGGAAGTGCCCGGGGATCTCGATATGCCCTTGGTCTTTGGCACCCGGACAACGCGTGTTTGGCAAGGGCAGCTCAACGTCCCGGCGTCGACCAATGGCACGCAGTCATGGGGGCCGCGGGTGCCTGTCTACTTCATCGAACATGACGAGTACTACGCGCGCGCTGGACTCTATGGCGGAGAGGCCGGAGACTATGCGGATAACGCCTTCCGTTTTCTCTTTTTAAGTCACGCGGCGGTGGCACTCCCTGGACTGGTAACGTGGTTTCCCCACGTGTTCCACTGTCATGATTGGCATACCGCTTTGGTTCCCGCATACTTGCGATTCCTACCGGAACTTGATTCGCGGTTAGCGACGGCTGGGACAGTTTTTACTATTCATAATCTGGCATACCAAGGACGATTTCCTTCATGGGTATTCGATATTACTGGTCTTCCTCACTCACTGTTTCAGACATCTGGCCTGGAGTTCTATGGTGGGGTCAACTTCATGAAGGCAGGGTTGTGTTATGCTGACCAGGTAACGGCAGTTAGCCCCACGTACGCTCAGGAGATCTGTACTGCTGAAGGTGGTTTTGGACTCGACGGGGTGTTATGCGAGCGTCGCTATGCCTTAACCGGCATTCTGAATGGCACGGACACCAATTCATGGAACCCGAGCACCGATGTGCACCTTGCGACGCGCTACTCTCCCAATGATGTGAGCGGTAAGGCTGCCTGTAAAGCTGAATTGTTACGCCTGTTTCACTTCCCTGACGAGCCGACGGTGCCAGTGCTTGCCTTCATTTCGCGGCTCGTCGACCAAAAGGGCGTGGATCTGCTGGTTGGGGCGATTGGACGGATGCTCGCCTTACGCGTGCGTATCGTCGTCCTTGGCTCAGGGGATACCGCGTACGAGCGCATATTGACTGAGTGGGCACAACGCTCTCCTGAACAAATCGGTGTTCGTCTCGGATTTGACGATGCGCTTGCCCACCAAATGCAGGCTGGGAGTGATATGCTCCTGATGCCATCTCGTTATGAACCGTGTGGTCTGACACAACTGTACGGCTTGCGCTATGGCACGATCCCCATCGTCCGCGCGGTTGGCGGGTTGAAAGATACGGTCATTCCGATTGATCCGGAGGCTGGCAGTGGGACGGGGTTCGTGTTTGCCGAGCCTAATGCCGAGGCGTTAGTGGAAACGGTGCGAGGCGCCGTCCATGTTTTTGCTGATACGAAACGGTGGCAGACGCTGGTGCAACGAGCCATGCAACAGGACTTTTCGTGGGATCGCTCGGCGGCGCAGTACGTCAATCTCTATCGCTCCGCCTCGGCGCGGCGCTTCGACGCTGGTCCGCCCCAGATCACTTTCGGAACGTCAGGCTGGCGAGCGTTAGTGGCCGAAGAATTTACTCATGAACGGGTTGCGGCGGTTGCGCGTGCGGTGGCCGATCACGTGCGCGATGAGCATGGGCAACACGCACGGCTGCTGATTGCCCACGATACCCGCTTCCTCGGGCGCGAATTTGCTGAGACCGCAGCCCAAGCGTGTGTTGCTGCTGGAGTCCAAGTCAGTGTGGCGACGACGCCGTTGCCGACACC